>JAPLTI010000341.1 GCA_026398285.1 Verrucomicrobiota bacterium | reverse complement strand
TAATGACCAGCGATATGATGATCAAAAACACGCCCACGATGGCACAGACCAGCGCACGGAGCTTTTGGTGCAGTTGAGGAAAAGGATTCGGCATAGGTTGGTTCTTAGACAGAATTAACGGAATTTACAGAATGAAAAAATCGGGAGTGACAACCTTCAGCTTGTTCCATATTTCAGCTACCGAGCGGCGTTGAGCTCGCATTTCGTTATTCGGACGGTGTTTTACACAAGGAGTTGTCTGTGGGTGGCTCTACGCCTTCCGTGTTCTATATTTGGGTCATGCGAACCGAAGCACTGGTAAGTGCGAAGGAAGCACATCGTAGATGGCCCGAAGGGCGCAGCGAGCAGGGCGCGAGCAAGGCAAACGATGACCCTTCCATTGGGACGGGGGCGCGGTTGCGGTTCAAGAAACGCTTTGTTGATTATCGCAGGCGGTCTGCAGACAGGGCAGGGGAGTGGAGCCGCTTTCGATCTGGAAAGTGGTGTGTGAAATCTCGAATTGCTCGTGAAGCCCTTCGCCAAGTTCTGCCAGAATTTTATCGGGGTCGGTGTGGTCGGGAATGACGAGATGGGCGCTGAGAGCGTTTTCGGTGGTGCTCATGGCCCAGACATGCAGGTCATGCACTCCGGTGACCCCTGGTTGGCGCGTGAGAAAGTCTTGAATTTTTGTAAGGTCGATTCCTTCGGGGACGGCATCCATCGAAAGGGCGATGGCCTCGGAAAAGAGTTTCCAGGTTCCTGCTCCGATGAAGACGGCGATGAGTAGGCTTGTCAGCGGGTCGACCCAATTCCAGCCTGTGAACATGACCAGCGCGCCGCTCAGGATCACGCCTGCGGAGACTCCGGCATCCGAGAGCAGGTGGAGAAAAGCTCCACGCACATTGAGATCGTTGCGGCTGCCGGGCATGAGATTCCATGCGCTCAGGCCGTTCACCACGAGAGCAACTGCTGCGACGATCATCACCACACTGCCGTTGACGGTGGAGGGTTCGTTAAAGCGCAGCAAGGCCTCCCAAGCTATGCCTCCAGTGGCCAGGAGCAGAAGGAGTCCGCTCAGCAATGTTGCCAGCACGGTGGAGCGCTTCAGCCCATAGGTGAAACGCCCAGCGGGGCGGAGTTTAGACATTCGGAAGGCCGCCCAGCTCAGGATGAGTGGTTGTGGCTGGCGCTCATTGATAGATGGCTTGATTAAGGCAAATTATCGCTGCGGTGGAGGCTGAACCACGAATAATGCGAATGCACGCGAATGTTTGTTTGCACAAAAGCAAAACCCCATGCGAAGCAGCGTTGGGAGATAGGGGCAGCTTCGCTGCGAGAGTGGGACGGCTACGGCGAGCCATCCCTACCTTGGGTTTTTGATGGGCGCTGCCGCGCCGTTGGTGCGTGAGCACCTCTCGTGAAAAAGGTAGGGGCGGCTCGCCGAGTGGACCCTGGATTCAGGCGCGAAGCGCCGTCGAAGGGATAGGGGCAGCTTCGCCGCGAGAGTGGGACGGCTACGGCGAGCCATCCCTACCTTGGGTTTTTGGAGGGCGCTGCCGCGCCGTCCTACGAGAACCTCACCCACCGCTGCGCGGGAAAAAATGGCGAGTTTCCCGTGTGCAGACGCAGGTGGCCACAGGCTCCGAGCGTGAGTGTGTATTCCTGGTAGTCCACCGCCAGCACGCTGGCCTTGCGGGTGTCGTAGTGCTTGCGCAGATCCTGCATGCGCCAGGCGCCGTCCGCAGCGCGGGCTATGTTGCGCCACTTGAGGTCACCGACCTGCCAACCGGCATTGGCCATGGAATCTGGAATGATGGCTATGCGGCCCACGAGTTCGCTTTCGATAGACTCCACCCGCAGAACGCAGCCCTCGAAATCATCGCCCGTCCTGCGCCAGAGGCCTTCAGGCGTTCCATCCGGCGGAAGAATGAAAAACAAAAAATCCACAGTCATCCCATAATCAACCTCCGCCATCTGTGCAACGCTGGATGGGGCGGGGGCGAGGGACTCGGTGTGGATGGGGGGCCAATCCGGCAGTCATAGACAGCCGCTACAGTTGGCGCGGCAGCGCCTGCCCTCCTCAAAAAATGATTCTGTCATCCATGATTTTGTCAAAAAGAGCCGAGCCCAATCCGGCAGTCATAGACAGCCGCTACAGTAGGCGCGGCAGCGCCGGCCTTCCCCAAAAAAATGATTCTGTCATCCATGATTCTGTCAAAAAGAGCCGAGCCTAATCCGGCAGTCATAGACAGCCGCTACAGTTGGCGCGGCAGCGCCGGCCTTCCTCAAAAAATGATTCTGTCGTCCATGATTCTGATTTGCACCATGCCCGGGCTTGCCAGCGGTCGGGGGCGGTATTAAATGCACTGGTCTCCATGATTCTTCGCATCCTCAATCCGCCTCATACCGGTGCCCAGGCCGAAATTGGCCCGGATCCTCTTACCATCGGCTCCGGCATGGATTGCGACCTGATTTTGAGCGATCCGCTCCTCCAGCCCGAGCACTGCAAGGTGCGCCTGACAGGCGAGGGGATTGAGATCGAGCTTACAGGCGGGGCTGCTCACCTTGATGGTGAGCCGGTCGAGAAAAGTCCCTTCACCGTGAGGGTCGGCCAGGTTGTCACCATCGGCTCAACCCACATGGCGTTCGGTGAAGCAGCCGCGGTCTGGGATGCTGTTGTTATTCCAACACTCCGCACGCTTGGCGGCGCGGCTCCGGCGGCGATGGAGGTCGAGGCCGTCGATTCATCGGTGCGTGCATCCGCTCCAGCTTCTGCCAAGGCCGCCGTTGCTCCTCATGGCCTTTCGCAGCCCGTTAAAATTGGAATCGCTGTTGCCGCCTCGCTCACACTGGTTCTTATTCTGGGGCTTTTTTTCTACAACGCTGATCAGAAGCGAGGCATGGAAAGCATCGCCAGAAGCTCCGGCAACGCGAATGATTTTTTCCAGGTCGATATGTATAAAACCGATGCCGACAACCAAGCTGCCGACAAAGTCGCCGAGCGGGTCAAACGCGAGGTCTCCGGCGCGACGGTCACAGGCGGCGAGCGGAGCGGAAAAGCCTTCCTGAGAATCTTTGTGCGCACGCGCGCCCAGGCCAACCAGGTCCAGCAGATCGTCAACGCCTCGTCAGTGCCCGTTTTTACGGAAATCGTAAGCCTTGAGGAAATCGAAAAGTCCGCCGAGATGATGGCCTCCATGAAGGGATTCGCCTTGGATGTGACTTTTGCGAAGGACGGCACAGCCTATTGGAAGGGTTATTTGCCCACTCCTCAGGATTGGAAAGAGGTCCAAGACCAAATAGAAAAAGACCTCCCCTACATTAAGGAAAACACTAACAATCTTACATTCGCGGCGGATATCGAAAAACGGGCAAACGCGCTGCTGGCCGAGGCCGGAATCAAGTCCCCGCTTGCTTTCCAACCCTTGCCCCGAGAGATCATCATCACCGGCACGATGCCAGAAAATCAGACCGAAGTCTGGGCCAAGCTCTGCACCAAGCTGCGCGAGGAGTTTGGAGGCATCTTGACATTCACGGACAAAGTGGGATCAGGAAAAGCGGTGGTCGTATCCAAGAATCCTTTTCACTCGCCTATAGTGGGCGTCACGCTCGGTTCCATTCCCGCAGTGCTTCTGCTCGATGGGCAGCGAATTTACGAAGGAACAATTCTGAAAGATGGTTCCGTGCTCACAAATATCAGCGAGTCCGATATTACTTTGAAAGGCCCGGAAGGCACGCGCAGTCTTCCTCTAAATATGGACGAAGCTCTCGAAAAGCCGTGAAGCTTTTCATCGCCACATTTTTTTGTTTGACTCCATCTCTCAAACCCCTCATCAAATCTTCGCGTGATATCCGATACATCTAATCTTGCCCAATGGACCGAGCTTGGAGCTCAACTTTCAGGTCCAGACGGTGACTCCCGCAGACAAGAGATTTTTGATTTTCTTGATAATCTCGAAAACCGTATCCAAGCGGATTTGAGGAATCCTTCTACAATAGACTGCACAAGCCTCAATGCTCTCTCTAGTGCCGTCGAGACGAGCAAGGAAATCCTCCAAATTGTCTTGAAGCCTGTCGATCTCTCCGCTCTTTGATTTTTACAGTAATTTCAACCCGCAAAAACCTAAACACCCAATAGAAAATAAAAAATTATGGCATCAGTAGGCTTCACCGTAGACGCAAAGTCTCTCTCAGTAATCAACATGGACTTCCAGAAGACACTTGATAACATGTCATCTGCACTCACTGACGCAAACACTGCCATGCAAGACGCACAGACTAAGATGAAGTCAGGAAACCCTGCAACCATTGTAAATGCGCAAATCGCCATGGCACAATTCACTCAAGTTCTCACAACTCTTACTCAATCACTGAAGGCCCTTCAGGATGTGACTTCCACAATCAATCGCAACATCTCGAGCTAGTTTTTACCTGTCATGACAGTCTCATTTGCAAGCATTCCGGCGCCTGGATACTCGATCCAAGATGTAGCAACGACATTTTTGTCTTCGATACGCTCTGCTTCGACTTCCCTGCAGGAGAGCATCAATAATGTTTCGGCCGGCGACCCAGCTGGCGTTTTGAATATTCAACTGCAAATGAGCCAATATACGCTCCTGCTCTCGACGGTCTCCCAGTCCATTACTTCGCTAACCACGATTTCCAAGCAAATCACGCAAGCGATCGGTCAGGCCTGAACCCGAAGTTACGCATCAGCAAAATAAGATTTATGTTTCATTCCCATAGTTCTGAAAATTTGCCGCCAGCACTGCCTCTCACCAAGGAGGCGAGGCAGATTTTTTTCCAGCTTGGCACAACGGCCTTGAACAACCTTCTCGGCACTCACGCTGCTGCGCTGTTTGGGGCTCTGGAGAAAGCCGAACCGGATCAAGCGTATGCCAAGCTCGGGCTGGGAATGTCCTATATGTGCGTCTCGGATTTTGACACTGCGGCGAGGTATTTCAATGATGACATCGTGCAGTCTAATAGTGCGTTGGCCCCTTCGGCGAATGTTCTTCTGGCTATGAATTGCAAGTTGGATAACAACAACTCCGGTTTTGAAGCGGCCGCCGCCAAAGCGGTGCAGGGAAACAACGAGATGCAGAGCACGATCGAGGATTTGAAGGTTGTTTCTTTATAGGAAAATGAATTTGTGCATCCCTCCCAGAACTGTATCAGTCAGTCTGCCAAGGAAGCCCATTAAGTTACAACTTTTCAACGGGTTTCACCCAGCAGCCAGAGTATGACTTCTGCTGTGCAGCCGATCCATTCGGTGGATTTGAAACCTGTTGATCCGCTTCAGTCTTCGATGCCTGCACGATTGGATACGCTATCTCGGGCAGAAGAGGTAACTTCTGGCGCATCCGCCATTCAATCTATCTCAGAAAGAGAAGTAGCCTTCAGTAAGCTGATGGCAACGAGTAGTCCCGCTGAGTCGGCAGCTACGCAGCAAACCGCTGGAAAGTGGTATGAATTTCTGCCAAGCAGTCCAACGACTAACACTCAGAAGGCAGACGAAAATTCTACAACGGGAACGTCCTCTTCTCAACAGGTTGATAAGGTTTTTAATAGCTTGGACAAAGATACCAAAGCAGCAATCAATGATTTGTTAGCAACTCTAAAAAAAGAACTCACGGCTACCGAATTTCAGGCATTGAAAGTTGGTTGGGCTGGTCAGAATGGAAGTGAGAGGGAGCTTGCGCTAACCTATTACTTCTATACAAGCCAAGTGGTCCAAGATGGCCTTCGAATGCTCAACCGGTTGGAAGACGATCTCAAAAATGCTTAACCTATGGCTACAATAGCTTCTGTTGTTCCGCAACTACCGCCCGATCCTTTGCAAGGATTCCTTGCCGCTTCGGCCAATACGGGCGTTGGCTCTGCGACCAACCCGCCGCCTGCCAGCGTGACCGCCTTCAATGCCATGATGGGTATCGATGGTGCAGATGCCACTCATTCAGGAAGCCCCGTTGGCGGCTTGGGTAGCATCTTTGGCTCTTCTGCCCAGCCGACGGGAGCCTTGGATGAGGATATGGCCCCGTTGCTCCGCATCCCGGGTGATTTTCACTATTCCCGGGGCACTTTCAGTGCTCTCGACCAACTTTTTCCTTCTTTGCCCAACTCGGTGCCAAGCCCGATGGAACTCTTCACGGTTCAAATGATGGCCAGCCAAATCCAGTTGGGATGGCAGTTGACCGGTAAACTCATTGGAACATCGGTGCAGGGTTTCAATACGCTCGTCAATTCGCAGGTCTAACAACATGCCCTTAAAACCTTATGAATTCCGCACACTCATCGTCCGATACTTCCTTGACCCGGCTCAGCCATGCGAATCAAGATTCCTTTTTAGCGCAGTTGAAGTCTTTGGAAGATTTTCTGTCCTCCAATAATCACACTTTTGAAAGTGCCATGTCTCTCCTCTTTGAGAACATGGAAAAAACCCCTGAGACTGATGCCAAGGCCAATGATTTCTCACGAAAAATCCGCGAACTCTATCAGTTCCGCGATTTTTTAATCAAGCAGCGTGACGAGAGGAATAAAGACGGTCCAGTCGCCTCCTCCCCTATCAAACTGCGAAGGCTCGCGAGAGTCTGATGCAAATTTTGCCATGATTTCCTGTTTTCCAAAACGCACATGCCAAAGACTTGGTGTTCATAATTCATCGTTATTATCCATAAAAAATTGGGCAGAGAGTGGAAAAGATGACCTTGCGGCAGAGGGAAACCAGTGTCTACACCGGCCAGACGCCCATTCCCCCTTGGCGAACCCCACTGAAATTTAAAAACTATGCCAGAAATTGCACCAGTAACCACACCCTCAACTCCTGCAACGAGAACCGGGTTCACCGTTGATACCTCAAGTCTGGCGAACATCGAGTTTGATGCCTCGGTGCTGCAAAAGAAAGTCGATGCTGTCACCACCCGGTGGGCGGAAGATAACATGGACCTCAATGCGGAAGCCCAGATGTGGCAAGCTCGGAACAAAAATCTTCAAAAAACTTTGGAATTGAGCGAAAAAGATTCCAATTTGAAACAAGGTGTCACTGTTCAAGTTCCAACTCAAGATGGTAAGCCAATCACTATGAGTAGTAAGATGCCTGCCGCGCAGCAAGAAGCTATTTGGAAAGAGGCAATATCTGGCAACAAGTATGTGCAGGATGCTAAAGGAGATTGGGTGATGGCTCGAGACGCCAATGGAGAGTTGATTAAATCAAATATGAAATTGGGAGAATCAACACTTTCTGGGAGAACTTTTTTGCAAGATTACGAGGGAATAGCTGGAGATGGTTTAGCACTTAAAGATAGCACAGGAAGCGACGATAATATCCGTTCGAGAAATCAGACGACTGTGAATAACTACATGTCCACCAACTCCAACAAGCTCACGCAAGCCACGACGCAATCGAACTTTGCTCTTTCTCAACTGACTACTTCAGTCAATACATTACAACAACTTTTTACCGATCTTTTCAATTCACTTAAACAAATAAGCAACAGTATTTCTGCCTAATCCTAAAAAACCATTAATCCATGACGACAACAGCACAAAACACGGAAACCATCACCACCACGGAAGCCGAAGACGAGGCTGCTGTGGAATTACTCACCAAAGCCCTCGAAGCCGTCCTCTTTGAAGGTAAACCCATGTGGGAAGTTTGCGGTTGGAGCGAAGAGCAAATCGAAGGTCTTTACAACACTGGATATCATCTCTATCAATCGGGAGCTTACGATCAGGCCCTGAATGTTTTTCGTCCACTGTCTCTTCTGGACAGCGGCGAGGCCCGGAACTGGATCGCCCTGGGTGGTTGCCACCAGATGAAAGGCGAATTCGAGCAGGCCCTCCAATTCTATGGTAATGCCATGATGATCGATCCAGCCAATCCCTCTCCTGTTTTCAATGCCTTGGAATGCAATCTTGCTCTGAAGAAGTATCCCGAGGCGAAAAGCGCTGCGGAGTATATCATAGCCACCGCCACCGACAAACCCGAACACGCCGCACTCCTCGTGCGCGCCAAGGTGTTGCTGGGTGCCATCGAATCCAAAATTTCGTAGGATTGCTTATGCCTGTCGATAAAATCCCGAGTTCCGCCACTCAATCTCCAGCAACCATTTCGGATACCACAG
>JAPLTI010000134.1 GCA_026398285.1 Verrucomicrobiota bacterium | reverse complement strand
GGGAAATGGCACCCGTGCTGGCTTCGCTCATGCTCATCGGGCAGGCGGGATCGGCTTTTGCGGCGGAGTTGGGAATCCAACGGAACACCGAGCAAATCGTGGCCTTGGAGACGATGGGAGTGAACAGTCATGGCTACCTTGTGGCACCGCGTCTCGTTGCGGCTCTGATTGTTTTTCCAATCCAGGCAGCGCTTTTTGTCATCTTGGGAATATGGGGAGGAAGTCTTTCGGGCTCGGTGCTACTCGGCGTGGATTCGGGTGTTTACTGGTCTGCCGTGCACCGGGCGGTTGAAGCGAGGGATTTGTTGGAATGCTTCAGCAAGGCGGCGGCGTTCGGGCTTTTGTCGATGAGCATCTGCGCTTATCAGGGATTTCATGCCGACAGGAATGGATCGGCCGTCGGTGCACGGGCCGTGAGTGCCTGCACGACTCGGGCGGTAGTGCTTTCGAGCATCGCGGTGCTCGTGACGGATTACATCATCAGTTCGTTTTTTGTCTGAGCATGGAACCTGCCAAGCACCCCATCGCCCTTCATGTTGAGGGCCTGCAAAAAGGCTTTCAGGGGAAACCCGTGCTCCGGGGAGTCGACCTAGAAGTTCCGCGCGGAAGCATTTTCACCGTCCTTGGCCCGAGCGGGACTGGAAAATCCGTCTTCCTGAAATGTCTAGCAAACATCCTGCAACCAGACGCCGGGCGAATCTGCTTCGATGGACAGGAACTGGGAGCGGGCGATTCGGCCGCGCGCGATGATTTCCGCAGGCGGTGTAGTTTTTTGTTTCAGAGCAACGCGCTGTTCGATTCCCTCACCGCACTGGAAAATGTGGCTCTTCCTTTGGAGCAGACGACCACTCTGGGGAAGGTGGAAATCCTGAACCGCTGCCGGGATGCTTTGCAACAACTGGAAATGGAAGACTTCCTCCACCACTACCCGGCCCAACTTTCGGGCGGCATGCAGAAGCGCTTGGCGTTAGCGAGGGCTATTGTAACGCGTCCCGAGCTGGTCTTGTTCGACGAACCGACCGCCGGACTCGACCCCCTGCGCCGGAATGCCGTTTTTGCGATGATCGCCAAATATCAACGCCACTTCAATTTCACAGCGCTCATCGTGACGCATGATGTCCCAGAAGCGCTGGTCGCGAGCGATCGAGTCGCCTTGTTGAACCAAGGGCGAATTGCCTTTGTCGGCACACCTGCCGAGTATTCCTCTTCAATCAACCCCGTGGTTTCGCTCTTCCGCGACAGCGCCCAGGCCCTTGGAGAGTCACTCGCCGAAATCCGCCGCAGCCATCCAACACCCTAATTTTATGAAAAACACGAAACTCGAACTTTCCGTTGGCCTCTTCGTGCTGCTCGGCATCGCAGCCATCGCTTACCTCACAATTCAAGTCGGAACGGGATCGCTTGTCAGCGGCGACACCTACCTCATCGAATCCCGCTTCACAAATGCCGGGGGGATCCACCCCGGCAGCAGCGTCATGGTCGCGGGAGTCACGGTCGGTCGGGTCGAAGGAGTGCGCATCGAACCCTCGGATTTCAGTGCCATCGTCACCTTGCGCGTTCTGGAAGGACTGCAATTGCCCACCGACTCCATGGCATCAATCAAAACCACGGGCCTTATCGGTGACAAATTCATCTCCCTCGCTCCTGGAGCGGATGAGACCTATTTGAAGCCGGGCAATCGCATCACTCTGACCGAATCCGCCGTAGACCTCGAATCGCTGATCGGTAAGATGGCATTTGGCGCCGTTGACAAAGACGAAAAGGAAACAAAATAATCCATCCCTGTGAAAACACGCGCCGTTCTCATTGCACTAACCCTGCTGGCTGCCATTCCAAACGCATTTGCTACTTCAACAGCAGACGCGGAGGCTTTCCTGAAAAAATCCGTCAATGATGTTGTCAGCATCGCCAAATCATCACCAGACAGCACGGCTCTGGCCGACAGCCTGCGCCCCCTTTTGCAGAAGATCATCAGCTTCGATGCCATGACGCGGCGCGCCGTCGGGCCCGGCTGGAGGCAATTCACCTCTGAGCAACAGAAGGAAGCTATCCGCCTCTTCAGCACATTGATCATCCGCACCTATTCCGGAAAATTCACACCCGGCGAGTTGCCCGAGATCACTTACAAAGCGGCCACTTCGCCAACGCTCGAGCGGGTCGAGGTTTCCACAATGACGCTCTACAAAGGTTCTAAATACAATGTCATCTACCGCCTTGAAGAAATCGATGGTTGGCGGATCACAGATGTCGTCATCGAAGGTGTGAGCATGGTGGCGAACTACCGAACCCAGTTCGACGCCGAATTCAAGCAGGGCGGAGCCGATGCCGTTCTGGGGGCTCTCAAGAAATCTGTCTCCGCGCCCTAGCACCCCCACACTGCCATGAAAAAATCCCTCTCGATTCTGGTCGCTTTCGCCTTGTGTGGTCTGGATGCAGCATCCGCAAGCAGCCCTTCGGACAACGACATCGTCATCATCACAAAAGATGGAGTCGAGCCTGCACGCGGTGGGAAACTCCCAAAAAACTCTAACGGGACGCTTTTTTTAAGAAGCGCTGTGGAACCTGCCGCTAAGCCGACTCCAAAGCCGACTCCAAAGCCAACACCGAAGCCGAAACCAACTCCGGCCCTGTCCGTTTCGAAGCCGACCCCCGAGCCGATCAAGCCTGTTCAAAAAACCGCCGCCGAGTCGAAGAATCCCACCATTCGAATCCAGAAAAAAGCGGCTCCCGCGCCTGCCGGTTATGACCTCGACGAATACAGCCAAGTTGCTAGCATTCCCGACCCTGCGGAGCCTCTGAACCGGGGCACCTTCTGGCTGAACCACCAGCTTTACAATTATCTGCTGCGACCAGTCTCTAAGGCCTACGAGTTCATCCTGCCCTCACCCGCCCGGAAGGCGATTCACAATGTTTTCGACAATGTCGAGTATCCGGTTCGCGTCGTGAATCACGCCCTGCAGCTTGAGTTCAAGCGCGCTGATCTCGAGACGCGGAAGTTTGTGGTGAACTCGGTGGCCGGCGTGGGAGGCATCCTAAGGGTCAGCGACCGTATTCCCGAGTTGGCAAATATTCCCCCAGCGGACACGGGCCAGACTTTTGCGAAGTGGGGCATCGGCCATGGAGCCTATGTCGTCCTGCCTGTGCTCGGTCCGAGAAGCGTGCGCGATACGGCGGGAATGGCGGGCGACTACGCGCTCAACCCAGTTTCCTGGCTCGCCTATGGCGGAGTCACAGGCGCGACAGCCTTGGCGGTATCAGGGCCGAGCGCTGCGCGGAACATGAATAGCAGAATCAACCTCTACGATGCAGCCACCCAGAATGCGATCGATCCCTACATAGCAGTCCGCAGCGGCTACATCCAATACCGCGACAAAGCTGCTTCAAAATAGGCCTTCGCAGTCGCAAGCAGGGCGGAATTTGATTCGACGGATGCCGCCGTTTTCGCGAGATTTTATGTCCCATGGCCCTTCCCAAGGAGAAAGCACTTGAGCGACTGATCGAAGCCCGAAACGCGGGACGACTTGCCCATGCCTACCTGCTGTCAGGACCACCGGGCTCAGGTTGCGAATGGCTCGCAACACATCTTGCTGCGACCATTCTTGGGACAAGACCGGAGAATGTGTCGGCCCATCCCGATTTCCACCAAGCCGCGCCGGAGTCGAAATCCCGACGCATCGTCACCGACCAAATCCGCGAACTCGAGCAGGCCCTCCACATGAAGCCGCTCGCAGGTGGAAACAAGGTGGCTGTGATCCATGATGCCGACCGCCTACAACCGCAGGCCGCGAATGCTTTTCTCAAGACATTGGAAGAGCCTCCCACAGGCTCGCACATTTTACTCACCACGACTCTCCGCGATGCCGTCCTGACCACCATCCTCTCGCGCTGCATCACGGTTCCCCTGCAATCGCCGACGGAGTCCGTGCAAGACGAGCACACGGCAGCCATTTCCGGGGCATTTGAAAATGCGCTACTTCACAAAGGCGGGCCAGATGCCGGCACGGCACTACGCTTCACTCGCATCTTCCAAGCGGCCATGGCCGGAATCCGCGAGCAGGCCACCGAGGGGCTCGAGTCGGAATTCAAAGACCAGCTCAAGCAATACCGCGACTCGATTGATAAAACCTGGAAAGACACCCGCGAGGACCAGATCAAGGCCCAAGGGGAATCGACTGTCCTGCGGGAGAGAGAGCGTTTTCTCGCATCCCTCGGCGTAGTTCTCGCCGCCGCCCTCCGGCAAAAAATTCGCCCCGCTGCGGATTGCCCTCAAAACATCCAGCGCATCGCTGAAATGAACCAACCCAAGACTCTTCTGAAACGCCTCGACGCCCTCGAGCGCACCCGCCGCATGCTCTCCGCCGGTGTGCAGGAGGCGCTTGCCCTCGAGAGCGGTTTTCTCCAAATGATTGCTCATCCATGAAGAAGCGAATCGTCATCAAACTCGGCACAGGCGTGCTTTCCTCACCCGGTGGAAAGTCCCTCGACCAGGCACAATTCACGCGCCTCTCGGCGGAGATCGCCGAACTCCAAAACGAAGGCTACGCCTGCATCATGGTCAGCAGCGCCGCGATCGCAGCGGGCGTTCGGGTTTTGAAGCTCAAAAAACGCCCCGATGACCTCCCCGGCAAGCAAGCGTGCGCGGCGGCGGGGCAACCGGAGCTGATGCGCCTTTACACGGCATCTTTCAAAAAACACGGCCTCAATGTCGCCCAACTCCTGCTCACGCATGGCGACATCGACAGCCTGATGCACCGCGAAAACGCCCGCAATACCCTCGACCGCCTCATCGAGCACGGAGTCATTCCGATCATCAATGAAAACGACTCAGTCGCCGTCGAAGAACTCCGCTTCGGCGACAACGACCGTCTCTCCTCCGAGGTGGCCACACTCATTCAAGCCGATCGATTGATCATCCTCACCAGCACCGACGGGCTCATGGACCATGAAGGAGAGCGGGTGCCGCGCGTTCGAAGCATCGCAGAAGCATTCCGCTTCGTGCGCCCGGACAAAGGCGAGGAATCCACAGGCGGCATGAAGACAAAACTCGAAGCCGTTCGCAAAGCCATCTCGGCTGGTATCACCTGCCATATTATTGACGGCAGGATTCCCAACCGCATGCAAGACGCCCTCGCTGGCAAGGATGTGGGCACAGCCTTCGGCAAATGAAAATCACAGGCGCCACTCTTGCGATTGCACGCAATACCTTCACAGAGCTTGTCCGCCAGAAGGTATTCTTTTTCCTCCTGATTTTTGCCCTTCTGATTATTGGAAACTCCGCCTTCATGGCGAAATTCTCGTTCCAAGAGCAGTTCCAGATGCTGAAGGACATTTCGCTCGGAGCGATGTCGGTCTTCACCTCACTCATAGCCATCCTGGCGACGGCAAATTTTCTGCCCAAGGACATGGAGGACCGCACGATCTACACGCTCCTCGCGAAGCCAGTGCCGCGTTACAGATACCTGCTCGGAAAACTTCTCGGGATCATCACCCTCCTGGCCTGTGCCACTCTGCTCATGTCGGCACTTTTTCTGGCCACACTCTGGCTGCGGGAGAGCACCGTTCTTGCAGAAACACGGGCACAACTCACGGGCGCCTCGCCC
>JAPLTI010000212.1 GCA_026398285.1 Verrucomicrobiota bacterium | reverse complement strand
GCCGCTCTGCTACTTTTTTCGGAATTGATGCCATAGAAGACCATCCTTGAAAAAACCAAAGAGAAGACAAGCGTAAATAGCAGACAATATAAAAATCCGCCCCCCTCGAAAATGCAACCCATAGGTGCAGGTAATGATGAGTGCAGAACTGAAAAGACCCAACTCCTACCTTAGTTCCTGCACTGGTCTTGCTCTACACCAAAGAAATCACTCACCCGGCATTTGAATACCTTGGCAAGGTGGATCAATTCAAAGTCGGTGACGCACCGCAGGCGGCTCTCGATCTTTCCGACACCTGAGGGTTGGCACGCAATGCCAGAGGGTTGGCACGCAATGCCAGAGCGTTGGCACGCCATGCCAGAGCGTTGGCACGCCATGCCGAAGCGTTGGCACGCCATGCCGGAGCGTTGGCACGCGATGCCAGAGTATCGGCACGCTGTGCCGGAGGGGTGGAACGCCGTGCCCGAGGGTTGAAACGCCAATCCAAAACCCTCCACGCGATTCGTAATCGATAGGTCACGAGTTGAAAATGAGGTGTTATTGTGTGTGGACCACGGGTCGGTGGCTAAATCAAATACAGGCTTGCACATCGGCTCGGACACGGACAATTTGATGATATGATAACCTTTTTAGATGCCGCTACGAAAGGATCTGGCGTTTACACAGCTGGTGAGGCGGCGCGGTATGGGAAGATTCCCATTGCCACGCTGAATGCTTGGTTTTTTGGAACCCAAAAGCGCCAGCCCTTGCGACCTGGGGCAATCAATGACGAAGGCGGAAAAGCCATCACTTTTGTGGAATTTGTTGAGGCTTTAGCTATCCGTGCTTTGAGAATTGATCACGGGATTTCATTGCAAAAAATCCGCGAGGCTATCACCACGGCCAAGAATGAATACGGTATCGACCACCCGTTTGCCCACAGGGACCACAAGACGGTTCTCATCAATCGAGATATTCATATTTTTCTGGATAGAAATGATGGAAACCCCACAGGGTTGACCGGAATAGACAGGGGGCAAAAATCTTTCAAGCCCTGCATAGAAGCTTACATGAAAAATCTTGAGTTCGGCGAGGACGGGCTGGCCTCGAACTATACTGCCTTCACTCACAATAACATTCATGTTGTATTGAACCCGGTCAGGCAGTTCGGTCAGCCGGTTATCGCGGAGACTGGTTACTCAGCTGAAACCTTGTGGCGGGCGGCATTGGCGGAAGGTGGTTTTGAACGGGCTGCCGAAATTTATGAGGTGACGCCCGATGCGGTGGAGGCTGCTTATCGCTATTGTAACAGCGAGCTTGGCATCGCGGCGTGAGCGCCCGTCCCCTGCGGTTGTTCTTGGACGAGTGTTGCAGCTTCCGCCTTGTTCAAGATTTAAAGTCTTTTTTTGCCATCGACTATCCGGACACGGAGATCATTCATCTCGCCAAGAGCTTCTCTCGCGGAACAGACGACGCTGTGTGGTTGAGCCAACTTGGTCCCGAGTGGATCGTGGTGACAAAGGATGTGGGACGCGCTGCAGGCAGCAAGTTGCCGGTGATCTGTAGGGCGAAAGCCATTACCCATGTTGTCTTCACGGCGGCGGTGATCAATGCCGGATATAGCGCTCAAAAGGCCGCGCTCGCGTCCTGCTGGGAACAGTTGTTTTTGCTTCGGCAATTACCGGGCGGAACATGCGTGAAGCTGGGATTTGAAAACAAAAGCAGCGGGGCGAGGCACTATCATTTGCGCATCGGTGGAAAGTCATTGGACGCTTTTCTGGGGCAGGGAAAGTAAAATCAGAAAACAGCCGCTCTATCATCCATGAGCCTCCGCAGGCTTTTGAGAGGGGGAGCCGACGACGAGATTCGAACTCGTGACCTATCGATTACGAATCGATTGCACTACCACTGTGCTACGTCGGCGATGGGAGGAAAAAATGCCACAGAGCGTCTGCGCTGCCAATGCGATTTTTGGTTATCGTTGGACTTCGCCTTCGACGCGGAGGTCGGGGCCGATGCGGCGGTAGGTGGGGTTTTTGAGGTGGATGGCGGATTCGTTGGATGGAACGCCGTGGCCGCCTAGAGCGGGTGTGGGACCTCCGAGTAGGACGGGGGCGATGTAGAAAACGATGCGGTCGATCAAGTGGCGGTCGAGGGCTTCGCCGAGTGTTTTTCCGCCGCCTTCGATGAGGACATGCTGGACTCCGCGTTTGGCGAGGTCTTGGAGGACGGCGGCGAGGGGCTTGCCTTTGTAGATGAGGGTGCGGTCGCGATGTTCGTCGGTGAGCAGGTGGCAATCGCTTGGGATCTGGCCCGAGCGCGACCAGACGGCGCGGAGGGGTTGTTCTTTCACACGCAGGCCGCGGATGGTGAGGTGCGGGTTGTCGGCGCGGACGGTTTCGGCTCCCACGAGCACGGCGCCGCATTCGGCGCGGAGGCGCATGGCGTCACGGCGGGCGGCCTCGGAGGTGATCCATCGCCTGTCGGGTGGCGAGGCGATGCGGGCATCGAGGCTCATGCCTGCCTTGGCGGTGACGAAGGGGAGGTCGGTGGCGATCCATTTGTTCCAGGCGCGATTGAGAAGCGCGCATTCCTCACCGAGGACGCCGTGGAGTGTCTGGATGGCGGCCTCTTCGAGGATTTTCTTGGCGCGTCCGGCGTGCTTGGGGTTCGGGTCGGTGGCTCCGAAGACGACGCGGGCGAATCCTGCTTGGATGATGGCCTCCGTGCAGGGAGGCGTGCGGCCGTGTGTGGAGCAGGGTTCCAGCGTGACATGAAGGGTTGCGCCGCGAGCGAGGGCGGGATTTTTCAGGTTCCCGAGGGCTTCTATTTCGGCGTGCGGTTTGCCGGCACCGCGATGCCATCCGAGCGCGAGGATTTTTCCGTTTTTGGAAATGACGGCTCCCACTGCGGGGTTGGGGCCTGTTTTTCCCAAGCCTTTGCGCGCCTCGGCGAGTGCCGCGCGCATGAGGGCATCATCCCCGGCGGGCTGACTTCGGACGCTCATGAACGACTGGCTTGGGGCTAGGGGATTTTGTGGCGGCTTTTGCCACGAGCAGTGAGGACTCTTTTTCGGTGAGGCGGCGGCAGGCTCCGGGCGGCAGGCGGTAGTCGGTGAGGCCTCCGATGCGTGTGCGGCGGAGGCGTTCGACCTCGTAGCCCATTTCGTAAAGCATGAGGCGAATCTGGCGCTTCAGTCCCTGGCGGAGGGTGACTTGAATGACCTTGGGAGCAAGAATGCGCAGGCGTTCGAATTTGGCACGGCCACCTTCGATATGAAATCCCTTGAGGAGTTTTTCGTGGTGTGCAGGGTCGAAAGTTTTGTCGAGAGTGACTTCGTATTCCTTCTCGATTGTGTGACTCGGGTGCGTGAGGCGCTGCGCGAGGGCACCGTCATTGGTCATCAGAAGAAGTCCCTCGCTTTCCTTGTCGAGACGACCGACATGAAAAAGGGTCGAGTATTCAGGCGGCACCAGATCGTAAACCGTTCGACGGCCACGCTCATCGGAGCGAGTCACAACAAAGCCGCGCGGTTTGTGGAGGAGGAGGGTGACCGGTGTCGCGGCATGAATGCGGCGGCCATTGACTCGCACATCGTCATCCTCTTTGACCTGCGTGGCGAGATTTTCAATTCGCGTGCCATTAATCACCACAGCTCCCGAAGAGATGAGTTGATCGCACGACCGCCTGGAGCCGAGACCGGCAGCGGCCAAAAAACGGTTTAGCCGCATTGCGTGTGAGGAATTAATCCTCGGGCTTGGTTTTAGGAAGACCGATGACGCGTTGGCCGTCTTTGAACTGGCCGCGTTTGCGGAGGAGTTCCACGCGTTCGAAACGTTTCAGGACACTACGGCGGGCGGAGATGCTGCTCTTACCTTTGAGACTTGGATGCTGGCTCATAAATTGGAAAATGGTCGCGTAGATTGGAGGGAGATGTTCTGGAATGCAATCGCATTCTTTGGAAAAATCAGAATGGGGTGCTGAGACGCGAAAGTTGGCTCACTCTTCCTTCTGAATCCACTCGGCTGAGCCATCGTCTTTGACGACTTCGATCCACTCGCCTTTGAATGCGAGCTTCGCGGCAAGGGATGCTTGCTTGGTTTGAATTTGCGGGAGGGAGGTCTTCTGCTTTTCGGCGTCGGATTTCATGAGCGCCATGCGGTCGGCGTTTTCGGCATCTACCGTCTTGCGGATGAAGTCGCCGTAATCGCCGGGCGTTTCCACGCGGATGGCGAGCAGGGCGTCGCGACCTTCGCCTACGAGGCGCGAGTTTTTAAATGTCTGGATATCCGCCATGCGATTGCGCCTGGCCTCGACGGGGTCTGTGTTCGCGGCAACGGAGGGCGTGGAATTTTTGGATGCTTCCTTGGCGTGTTGGTAAACATCCAACCGCATCGCGATATCGACCTTGATCGGTTGCGGTGTTGAGAGGTTGACGGTGGGACCGGCGCAGGCAGTCAAGAAAAGGGCGGTCGTGGTGATGGCCAAGGTAAGATTCTTCATCGTGGTGTGGTTTGGCTCCAGGCGCCTGTGCTGGATTCGTCGGAGTGGAGCACGGTTTGGAATGTGCGGGAACCCAGCGGGCCTTGCAACTTCAAGTCAAAGATGCCCTGCCCATCGGTGAACCAGAAATCCCCGGAGCCTTTTTCGTAGTCGAAGTCCCTTATGGCCTCGAGTGCGACTCGCAGGCTGTCGCGTTTGAGATGTGACCAGGTGGATGGAATGCGGTCGAGCAGGTCGTCGATTTTTCCGATTTCCATGCGACCAGGTTTTTTTGTTTCGATGCGTCCCTTCAGGCGGCGGATGTCTTTTGACTCGGCATTGACCTGCCCTGTGAAATCGACCGGGCCGGTCATGCGGAAATTGTGCGGGGCCATGATATCGGTGAGCTTTTCGAGGTCCACGCGGGTGCCGCTTAGCCAACCGATCCATGGCGACTTGTCATCAAAGAAAAAGCTGAAGCCGCCGGCGATTGTTCCTCCATACATCTTTCCTCCGAATGAGCCGTTGATGCCTTCGCGGTCGAATGTCGCTGTGATCCAGGAGTTGCTGCCGCGAAACTGGCGCCAGCGGAGATTTTTGATGCGCACGGTGCCGACGACGTTGCTCATCGCCTTTTCCGGTGGATACGAAAACTGGAGGCTGCCGGGGTCGGTCGAGATTTCGATCTGGTAGGCGGGGAATCCGTATTCCTGCGCCGGTATTTCCAAGCTTCCGCGCAAGGTGAGCGAGGCCAGATCGTCGAGGGAAACATTCTCCGCCGTCGTTCGGAAGTTCAGCGGCAGACCGTATTCCGTCCGTCCGCCGCTGCCTATGACCACGCTGCCGAATTTCACATCGAACCTTCCGATGCGCCAACCTGGAGCGGGTGTGTCCGATCCTCCAGCCATTCGTTTCTTAGCGGCCTCCATGTAGGCGAACAGATCTTCTCCGATGTAAAGAACAGGATGCAGCACCGTGACGTCCTCCAATTCTTTCGAAAGAATTCCAGCGAGAGTGAACTTCAAAAACACGCTGCGCAGCGACATGACGCGGGTGAAAGGGTCGTTGGGGGAGGGGATCACAAGATCGCTGATTTCCAATTCTTGTCTGGTGGCTCCGAGCGTGTTTGTGAGCTCTGCGGGAGTCAGATTCCGCAAGGTTGTATTGATCGTGAATGCCGCATCGGTGGCTGAGCGCCAGGGGTTGTTGCCGATGGTTGCCTTGACACCGTGAATGTCCACGGCTCCGATTTTCCAAGTGAATGCCGGGCCGATTGGCGCTTGTGCTGGCATGTGCGCGATTTGCTCGAGGGCCTGCCCTGCAGCGAGTGATCCGCCTTTGATATCCAGACTTCGGAGTTCGAAGTTTTTGACCATCTCGGCTGGGCTGCCCACGAGTCGCACCAAATCAAGAATGAGAAAGGGCTCAGAGTATCCTGGGGCGGTCGCCTGTGCATCCCACAGTGTGAGTTCGAGAGGCTCTGTTGACTCTTGGTTGAAATCCTTCCAGTCGAAACAAAAGTTCGCACGCACGTTCGGCTTGCCATCTTTTTCGCCCTCATAGACGACCTCTCCGAATTCGCAAACGATGCGGCGGATGCGAAG
>JAPLTI010000356.1 GCA_026398285.1 Verrucomicrobiota bacterium | reverse complement strand
TTTGATTTCGGTTTCGGTTAACTCTGTGGTCCAACAGCCTTCGGAATTCAGACCTGTGGCACCGATGAGTGCGAAGTCGAATTGAAGATTTGCGAAGGCGTTGATGGCAGTGCCTCCGACGAGGGCTCCGCTGACTTTGCGCAATTCTCCGCCGATGCAGATAATGCTGGCTTCGGCATTGGCGCATGCGGCGACCAAGGCGACGGAGTGCGTAATCAAGCGGATGTCCGCGCGGCGCATGAGCAACTTTCCCGCTTCGAGACAAGTGGAACCGGCATCCACGAAAACGCTGGATCCGGCCGGGATGAGATCGTTGGCTTTTGCTGCGATGGAATTTTTTTCGGCACTTTGGCGTTGCTGGCGCTCATCAAAGGAAACTTCTGCGCGGGCATACAGGGGATCAAGAACACCGCCATGCACACGGATCAGATCGCCATCCCGCTCGATTTCGCTCAAATCACGGCGAAGGGTGGCTGGCGAGACTTGGAAAAGTTGTTGAAGTTCCGCAAAGCTCAGGCGCTGCTTTTCCCTCACGATTTTTCGAATCGAGTTGTGTCGTTCTTTGGCGAACATAGTTGCTTGTTTTTACTTTGATCGTTGCCTCGGCCTGTTCGCCAGAGTTTTTACGATATTGTCCCCGATCCGGTGGATGAACCAAGCGCTCTTGGCTTTTGAGAATCAAGCCTGGAGATCGCGCGTTCCGAGTTCGTCGGCTAGGGCGAGGCAATCCTTGATTGGAAGGATGCCGTCCGAGGTTCCGGGACCGAAGAGGCAGGAGGCGGCGGTGGCGACTCCGTAGCGGAGGGCGGTGTCGATTGGGAGGTCTTCGTGAAGGCCGAAGAGAACTCCGGCGGCAAAAGCATCCCCAGCGCCCACTGTTCCGATGATGCGCTCCTGCGGCACATGCAGGCTTCCTTGGATGTGAAAAATTCCATCATGTCCGAGCGCGCAGGCGCCTTCGGGGAAGTGGACGATGACCCATTCGCCAATGCCGGAGGCGAGGAGTTGGCGGGAGGCGGACTCGATCGCCGACAGCGAAACGAGGCCGCCCAGCTTGGTGGGAATACCGGTTGTGCGCTCGATTTCGAACTCGTTCATGATGCAATAGTCCGTGTGGCGCAGGGCTGGAAGAACGATGTCCGCGAAGCGCTGGCTGTCCTCGCTCACGACATCGATGCTGGTTTTGAATCCCGCTTCCCGGGCCTCGTGCAGCACCCGGGCGGCGGCGGTCCCAAACTCCGCATCGGGTTGATCGAGCAAATCAAGGAGCAGCAGGTAGCCAAGGTGAAAGATTTTGGCATCTGATCCGGCGAAGGAAAAATGTTCCGGTGCAAGGAAGGCGTTGGCTCCACGCTGATGGAAAAATGTGCGGCGTCCGGTGGATTGGACGGTCATCACATCGGTGTAGGACGTGGGTGCCGTCGCGTGTCGGAGAATGCGGGTGCGATCGACGCCGTGCGCATCGCATTGTTCGTGAATCCAGTCCCCATAGGCATCAGCGCCGATCAGGCCGATGCCTGCGAGCGGAAAAGGGGCTCCCAATCGGGCGAGGTCGAGGAGCACGTTGAAGGGGCTGCCGCCGTTGCCGGTCGTTTCGGTCAGCATGTTGGCGAGCGCATCCTGTTGCGGATAGGTGTCGATGAATTTCAGTTTGTCGACAATCCAGTTGCCGCCAGCGAGGATTCCTTTGCGGGCACTCATGCGTTTTTGTCGGTGAGTAGGCGGAGATTGGCAGGCTCGTCCTCTTCGAGGTGTGGGTAACGCCCGACATCGGTATTCACAAAAAAGTTGTCGTTCAGGACGTCATTCGCCTTAGAGACCTCGCCAATGATGCACTCGTCTCTGATCGGATAAAAGGCAT
>JAPLTI010000125.1 GCA_026398285.1 Verrucomicrobiota bacterium | reverse complement strand
AAATTGTGAGCGACATTCTCCGAAATCAATAATCCGAACGACATTGGGATGGTTGATTTGAGCGGTCGTGCGGGCCTCATGCGCCAATTTTTTCGACTCCCCCTCGATATCGCTCTCCTGCATTTTCAGCACCTTCAACGCGACTTCGCGTCCGAGATTGAGATCAATGGCGCGATAAGCCGAGCCCATGCCCCCCTCTCCAAGAAGGGAGGTGATTTGGAACTGGTTGAAATTCGTGCACGCCTTGAAGAAGTGTCCGCAAGTTGGACAGTTGGCATCGGAAAAGGCAGGCCAACCCGTCAGGTCGAGAGTGGCCTGACAATTCGGGCAAGTCTCGATGCAAGAGGGGGAGATTTCGACGATTTGTTCTGTGCTATCCATGGGAACGAGCGGGGGACTGAACACAAAGAATATAGCGCTTTTTTCAAGCCACGCGCAATCTGAAACTCAAACCAAGCGGGGGGCGAAATCGGAGTTGCCGCACCTCGCACCGAGGATTTAGCTTCTTACACCTATGGGAAGACAATGGCTCCACGCCAAGCGAGAAGTCGCAAATCTGAAAAAAGGCCAAGTCGTTGGCAAACTGGTGAAGGAAATGATGGTCGCCGCAAAACTCGGCGGTCCTGACATTGAGGGCAACGCCCGCCTTTATGCCGCTGTCGAAAAGGCTCGCAAAGCCTCTGTGACACGCGATGCCATCGAACGCGCCATCAAAAAAGGCGCTGGAATCGGCGATGAAAAGCTCACCTTGGAGCATCTCGTCTTCGAGGGCTATGCCCCGCACAAGGTGCCGGTGATCGTGGAGGCTCTCACGGATAATGTGAACCGCACGGCTCCCGAAATGCGCGTGCTTTTCAAAAAAGGACAACTCGGCACGGCGGGAAGTAACAAGTTTCTCTTCGATAATGTCGGCATCGTGGAAGCCCACCATGCGGATTTATCGATCGACCCAGAGGAGGCTGCCATTGAAGCCGGCGCCAATGATTTTGTCGTGCTGGAGGAAGGCGAGAATGACGACATTCCCGCTGGCACCAAAGGCGTGAAGTTTTTGACCGAACGAACAGCCACTGGCGCCGTCTCGAAATGGCTCGCCCAGCACGGATGGTCGGTGGTCACCAGTGAACTCGGCTACATTGCCAAGCAGTTCCCCACCCTCAGCGATGAGCAACGCACCGAAGTCGGCGAGTTTCTACAGGCCCTCGAGGACAACGACGATGTCCACCGTGTCTGGGCGGCTCTGAGGTAGTCTGCCATGGAAGCCACTGCCACGCGCCTGGTCGAGCGCTTGAGAGCGGCCGGGCACGAGGCGTTCTTCGCCGGTGGCTGCGTGCGCGACATGCTTCTCGGCAAAGAAGCGCACGACATCGACATCGCCACCAGCGCCAAGCCCGAGGAGGTGCAACACCTCTTCCACCGAACAGTGGCGGTGGGCGCCGCATTCGGCGTGATTGTCGTGCTGGAGGACCACTTCGAATTTCAAGTGGCCACCTTCCGCTCGGACGGCGCTTACAAGGACGGCCGCCACCCCGAGTCGGTTTCCTTCACAACAGCCGAAGGCGATGCCAAGCGGCGTGACTTCACGGTCAACGGCCTTTTCTACGATCCCATAGAAAAAAAGATCATCGACCATGTCGGCGGCGAGTCGGATTTGAAGGCAGGCATCCTCCGCAGCATCGGAAATCCCGAAGAGCGTTTTTCCGAAGACAAACTGCGCCTCATCCGCTGCGTCCGCTTCGGCGCATCCCTCGGTTTCCAGATCGAAGAGGAAACATGGAAAGCTGTTTGCCGCATGGCGCCACAGATCACCGTCGTCAGCGCCGAACGACTCCGCGACGAACTGGTGAAAATTTTCACCCATCCCTCGCGCGTTAGAGGCTTTGATTTGCTCGACGCTAGCGGCCTTCTGGAAATCTTGCTGCCAGAGGTGACACACATGAAAGGCTGCGAGCAACCGCCTGACTTCCATCCCGAGGGTGATGTGTTCGTCCACACCCGCCTCATGCTGTCACTCCTACCGCCCGAGGTGTCCGTTCCACTGGTCTTCTCCGTCCTTCTCCACGACACAGGAAAACCCGGCACATTCCGCCGCGATGAGACCGGGCGAATTCGCTTCAATGGACATGAGAGCGTGAGCGCGGAGATCACCACGACCATCTTCGAGCGGCTCCGGTTTTCAAATGCCGAGACCGAGGCGACGGTCGTCGGTGTAAAAAACCACATGTCGTTCAAGGATGTGAAAAACATGCGCGTGGCGACCCTCAAACGCTTCCTGGCGCGTCCTACCATCGAGGACGAAATGGAGCTTCACCGCGTGGACTGCCTGGGCTCTCACGGTCTGCTCGACAACCATGATTTCCTGCGCGACAAGCAGGTGGAATTTTCCAACGCACCGCTTATTCCGCCACCGCTCATCACCGGCCGGGACCTTATTTCCAGCGGATACAAGCCCAGCCCGCTCTTCAAAAAAATCCTCGATGCCGTAGAGGCCATGCAACTCGAAGGGGCTGTGACTACACCCGAGGAGGCTCTGGCTTGGGTGAAGGCCCGGAGCGAATTCCAAGCTTCATAAACCGGACGACAAACCATCCGGTCAGGAAAGCCAGAGTAATGGAGACCACCACATCCGAGGGATGGTGTGCTCCGATGGCAATGCTCGACCAAGCCACGCCGACCGCACCGATGAGCGCCAGCAAACCCCAGGCGGGGGATGCAAAAACAACCGCTGCGGCGAATCCAAACGCCGTGGCCGTGTGACCGGAGGGAAAGGAGTTGTAGGCCGGCACGCCGACAAGAATCCTCCCATTGTGGTATGGCCCATAGAAGCCATGCTCGATCTTGGGAATCTCACGAGGACGCGGGCGGCCTGTCGTGAGCCGCGAGGCATTTGCAATGATCCCAGCGAGGGTCGAAGCAATCATGGCCGCCAAAATAATGCGGCTCCAACGCCGGTTCCCACGCGCTCTGGCGATGAGAAAGCCAATGGCCGCCGCGACCATGATTGGTGGCCAGTCGCCCCACACTCGAATCTTGCCGTAGATTTTTGCCTCTGTGGTTTTATGCCACTTGGCTCCCTGCGACTCGACCAGGTATTGCCGAATCGGGAAATCCCACTTGAAGGCCAGGACGGAAAAAAAACCTCCCACCAAAAGGATGATTAAAGGAGTTCGATAGACCCGGAGAAAATTCATCGCATTTCAGCGGCAACCTCCGCTGCGAAGTAGGTAAGAATCATATCCGCGCCGGCCCGCTTGATGGCCACAAGCGACTCGTCCCGGGTGCGCTTGTAGTCGAGCCAGCCGAGGCGTGCCGCCGCATGGATTTGAGAAAATTCTCCGCTCACTTGGTAAGCGGCGAGCGGCGCGCCGCAACTTTCCCGAACAGAGCGGATGATATCCAGATATGCGCCGGCGGGTTTGACCATGACAATGTCGGCCCCCTCCTCCAGATCGAGACGAACCTCGCGGAGAGCCTCCCGGGAGTTTGCGGAATCCATCTGGTAAGTGGACTTGCTGATCGCATCCTTGCCGATCTTGCTGCCCACCGCGTCGCGGAAGGGCCCGTAGTAAGCCGAGGCATACTTGGCGGCGTAGGACATGATGCCGGTCTGCGAAAAGCCCGCTGCATCCAGCGCACGACGCACTGCGGCAATGCGGCCATCCATCATGTCCGAGGGAGCCACAATATCAGCACCGGCTTGCGCTTCCATGACAGCCAAGTGACAGAGCACCTCGACCGTGCTGTCGTTTTCAACGGATGAACCATCCGCTGAAAGTAGGCCGTCGTGGCTATGATCGGTGTAGGGATCAAGCGCCACATCGGTGATGACAACCAAGTTGGGAAACCTCTTTTTGACCTCTGAAACAGATCGGTAGAGGAGGTTTGCGCTCTCGAAGGCATGCGAGCCGAGATCATTTTTCAACGAGGGATTGATGCTTGGAAAAATAGCCACGGCGGGAATGCGCAACTCCAGCGCACGCTCGCAAGCGCGGAGCAGCGAGGCCTCCCCAAGTCGCGAAACTCCGGGCATGGACTCGATCGCGAGGTCATCCTTCGATTCATGAATGAAAAGCGGCCAGATCAAATCCTCCGGACGCAGCACCGTCTCTCGGACAAGCCGGCGAATATTTTCAGAGCGCCTGTTGCGTCGGGGACGCTGGAGAATTTCGAGTGGCATGCGCGCAGGGTGCAACTCCGCCGGGGGATCGTCAAGACGCCTGCTTGCGGGCTGAAATCCCTTCCCTCCCCTGCGTCGAGGGTTCATCCTCGCGCGATGGACGAGCATTTTCCGAAGGACACCATCGAGTCGCTCTGGGCGCCGTGGCGGGTCGAGTATTTCCAGGCCGAGCACCGCAGTGGGGTTGATTTTTTATCCGAAGCCGCTGCGTCGAGCGATAATGCCGCACACCTCGTTGTGGCGAGGCGCCCCAGCGCTTTTCTGGTGATGAATAAATACCCCTACTCCGCAGGGCACCTCATGGCCGTTCCGTGCCGGAAGGTCTGCAAAATGTCGGAGGTCACCGAAGACGAAATTCTCGATCTCTGGCGTTTGACTGTCCACGCGCAGAGGTTGCTTGAGATCGCGGTGAAGGCCCAAGGATTCAATGTCGGCTGGAATCTCGGCAAGGTCTCTGGAGCTGGCGTGGAAGACCACCTGCACATTCATATCGTTCCCCGCTGGGTGGGCGACTCGAATTTCATCGCCGTGGTCGGCGGAACACGCATCATCCCGGAAGGCTTGATGCCACTTTACGAGCGACTGGTAGCAATCGACAAAGAACTCAACATTTCATGAAACCAACCACACTCGGTCCTGTCACGGCAGGCATTCCTAAAAAACTGCGCCGCGTCAGCGAGCCAGCCATCTCGAAGGTCGCCGTCCGTCGCAAGCCAGCGCCCTCGCAGGATTTTTCCTTCACCCTCAAACCGGCGGATATCGCCCGGCATCTGAACCGCTTTGTCATTGGCCAAAATGAGGCCAAGAAGGTTCTCGGCGTGGCTCTGTGCGATCACTTCCAACATGTGCGCCTCACGCTGGAGGGTCAGGAAGCTCCCTTTTATCAAAAACAGAATGTCCTCCTTCTTGGCCCCACAGGCGTTGGCAAAACCCACCTCATCCGCTCGGCGGCTGATCTGATCGGAGTTCCCTTCGTGAAAGCAGATGCCACCAAGTTCAGCGAAACCGGCTATGTCGGCGGCGATGTGGATGACCTCGTGCGCGACCTCATCCGCCGCGCTGGTGGCGATATCAAACGCGCATCCCACGGCATCATCTACCTCGATGAAGTCGACAAGCTCGCGGGGTCATCCGAGGGCGGTGGACGCGATGTCTCCGGGCGCGGCGTCCAAACCAACCTTCTCAAAATCATGGAGGACGGCGATGTGCCAGTGTTGTCGCCAAATGATGTGACCGGCCAACTCCAGTCCGCCATGAGCGCCGCCCGGGGCAACACGCCCGGGATGCCCGATACGATTTCGACCCGCCACATCCTCTTTATCGCCAGCGGAGCCTTTGTCGGCCTGGATGGAGTCATCCGCTCCCGCCTCGGTCAAAACTCGATGTCACCCGCGAAGGCTCTGGCGCAGGCTGGCACGAGCGACTTCATTCGCTTCGGGCTCGAACCGGAATTCATCGGGCGCCTGCCCGTGCGTGTCGCCTGCCATGCGCTCGACGAGGACGATCTTTTTCAGGTTTTGGAAAAAAGCGAAAGCAGCTTGATCCACCAATACAAACGATCTTTCGCCGCCTATGACATCAAGCTCCGATTCGAGCCTTGTGCGCTCCGCAAGCTTGCCGCGCTGGCCCGCACCGAGGAGACAGGTGCCCGGGGCCTCATGACCGTTCTCGAGCGCACCTTCCGCGACCTCAAGTTCCGCCTGCCCTCGACCCGCCTGCGCGCGCTGACCATCACCGCGCAAACGGTGGAGAATCCCGCCGCCGCGCTGGCGAAGCTCTTGAAAAAATGACTCGTCCGCTGGTCGTCTTCGACGGGGCCTGCGGTTTCTGCCGGCAGTGGATCGAACGCTGGCGGGAAATGACAGGCGACTCCGTGGACTACCGACCCTCCTCGGAGGCAGCAGCGGATTATCCAGAAATCCCGCAGGAGGAATTCGACCGTGCGGTTCAGTTGATTCGCCCGGATAGAACCCGCTTGTCAGGCGCCGCAGCCGTATTGGAACTGACCGCTCCCCACAGCGCCGCCGCGCGGGTGGGACTTTTGCTTAGTAACCGACTTCCGGTTTTTGCGCAGATGCTCGAGTCCGCCTATGGATTGGTAGCGGCAAACCGGGTTGTTTTTTCAAAGCTCACAAAACTCCTCTGGGGCACATCCGCCCGACGCCCGACCTTTGCGATCGCCAACGCTCTCTTCCTACGAGCGCTGGCGCTGATTTTTCTCATCGGCTTGGTTATCACCCGGACTTGAGATTTTAAACACACTCGTTTGCATCGGCGTTGCCGCCTCACTACTGGCCCTGCTGGGAGTCTTGCAGCCGCTCTGCTTTCTGAGCCTCTGGGCCGTCATGCTGTCACTTTGTGTCGCTGGGCGGGATTTCTACAGCTTCCAGTGGGACGCTTTGCTCATCGAGGTCGGCTTCCTCGCGGTATTTCTCTCTCCATGGCGGTTGCGCCCGAATCTCTCTGCGTGCGAGCCTCCCCGACTGGCGCGGTTTCTGGCTGTGGCGCTTTTATTCCGCCTCATGTTCAGTTCCGGGGTGGTGAAGCTCACCAGCGGCGACCCAACCTGGCGCAGCCTCACAGCGCTCGAGTTCCATTTTTTCACCCAGCCCCTGCCGAATCCCGTCGCATGGTTCGCACAGCAGCTTCCAGCGGAAATCCTCGTGGCCAGTTGCGCGCTCATGTTTGTTGTCGAACTCGTCCTGCCCTTCGCTTTTTTCCTGCCGAGGAATCCCCGACTGCTTGCGGCGTGGTCCACCATCGCGCTGCAAGCCGGAATCGCGCTCACAGGCAATTTCGCCTTCTTCAACCTCCTCTCCACAGCCTTGTGCCTTTTCCTTCTCGATGACCGCTGCTGGCCCGGATTTCTTCGGAAAAAACCGGCGCCCGCCGTGTTTGTCATGCGGTGGATGCGAATCCCGGTTCTTGCTTCGATCCTTCTGCTCTCGCTCATCCCCCTCGCCTCGGCGTTCCGAACGATCCCAAGTTTTCTCGCGCCTCTCGCCGGAGTCCATTCGCTTCTTGCGCCGTTTCGAACGGTCAATGGCTATGGACTTTTCGCCGTAATGACCACACAGCGCCATGAAATCATCGTCCAAGGCAGCAACGACGGCCACGGGTGGAAGACCTACGAATTCCGCTACAAGCCAGGCGCTCCCGACCACGCTCTCCCTGCCGTCGCCCCATACCAACCGCGACTCGACTGGCAAATGTGGTTCGCCGCGCTCAACCGCGTGGAAACGACTCCGTGGTTTCAATCCTTCCTCGCCCGCCTGCTTGAAGGCTCCCCAGAGGTTCTGGACCTGCTGGAAAAAAATCCCTTCCCCGAGCAACCTCCCAAATTCATCCGCGCCATACTCGACAACTACACCTTCACAACTCCCGAAGAACGCGAGCAAAGCGGTGCCATCTGGAATCGCGAACCCCTCGCGATCTACTGCCCTCCAGCGTCCCTCCGCTAATCCCCCCGCGACCGCAGCGAACAACACGCGATTAGCTTGTCAAAACGCGATTGAGATGCGATCTCAATAAGGATGCGCACGGCTCCTTTTTTCAAAACATTTCTCTCATTGGCGTTTGTGCTGTTTGCCGTGGTTTCGCCCGCCGTTTCCGAAGATTTGGCTCCCGAGGTCGTGGTGGCCTTGAAGCCCGACAAGGATCCGGACAAAATGTTTTCCGAGCGCACGGCCCTCGCGGAAGCTCTTGGAGCGGCCATCGGGCGTCCGGTGAAAGTCATTATCCCCCTCTCCTCGGCGGTGATTGTCGAGGGCCTGTCAAACGGGTCCATCGACCTGGGCTACCTGAGCGCGACAGACATGGTGAACGCTCGCAAAACCAATGCCGCCGATGTCCTTCTGGTGGGCGAAATCGATGGCGAGCGTCATTACGAGAGCCTTTGGATTGCCCTTGCCGACAAGCCCTACAAATCGATTGCCGATCTGCGTGACAAGCCCATCGCCTTCGCCAGCCGCACAAGCACATCCGGATACCTCATTCCACTTCTGGATTTGAAAAATGCCGGTCTCATCTCGACAAAACCCGAAGACTTATTCGGACAAGGGAATGTCTGGTATGGAACAGGATACATGAGCGCCGTCGAGCGCGTTCTGGCCGGCGAGGCCGAGGCGGCGGCTGTGAGCGATTATGTATTTGAGAAAGACAAACACCTCACGCCGGAGCAAAAAGCTCGGCTCAGAGTAGTCGATACGCAGGGTCCGGTGCCCACGCATGTGCTCGCGATCTCGAAACGCCTTTCGCCCGGCGCCCGTCAGCAACTTCTCAAAGCCGTCCAGAATTTTTCAGACAAAAACCCGACCTTGAGGGACGCTGTGTTCACTTCCCGATTGGTGGAGTGCGATGCGGATGCCCACCTCTTGCCGGTAGTGAACGCCCTAGACTTTGTGCAAGGTCAACAGAACTGAGCGATGACCCGCAACGGAACAAATCAAATTCATATCGAAGATCTCACGGTCTCGCGCGGTGGTCGTCCCGTTCTGGAAAAACTCAATCTCTCCGTGCGCCGAGGCAGTTTTGTCTCGATCGAGGGCCACTCGGGCGTCGGGAAGAGCAGCCTCTTGAGCTGCCTCGCGGGCCTGCTGAAGCCATCCAGCGGCGCGATCACCTACCACTGCCGCAAAGGGGGCGCCCACACGCCAAGCCAGTTCCAGGAACGCTTGGGATTGGTTTTTCAACACCTACGACTGACAGCGAATGCCACCGCCGAAGTGAATGTCCTCTGCGGTCTGCTCGGAACGCGCCCGGGCTGGAGAACGCTTTTTGGCTTTCCAAGTTCCGACCGCTCGCAAGCCAACCGGCTCCTCGCCCAACTGGGGCTGGAATGCCTCGCCTCGAAGCCGGTTTCCCAACTCTCAGGCGGAGAGCGTCAACGCGTCGCTGTGGCTCGCGCGCTCATTTCCGAGCCGGAGTGCCTTCTAGCCGACGAGCCCGTCTCAAACCTCGATCCCGCGACCGCGCGCAGCGTTCTCGGTCTACTGAAATCCGAGTGCACACGAAATGGCTGCACCGTTTTCTGCGCCCTGCACGACCGCGGGCTCGCTGAGGAATTCGCAGATTCCACCCTGCGTCTCAACGCGGGCCACTGGGAGTTATCGGGGGGAGGCGCCTGTTGAGGCCCCGGCTTGATGCGCCCCGTGTGGCGTTTTTGCTTCTTCTTCTGGCAGTCCTCTTTTCCCTGCCAGTCATCGCACCCTCCGGCCGCACGCTCGACTATGCGGCAAATCTCACGCGCTTTCTTTCACGATTCTGGCCGCCGGATTTTTCCATCCTGCCCCAGATCCTGCCCTCACTGTGGGAGACATTTCAAATGGCCGTTCTGGCGACAACAGCTGCCGCGCTCCTCTCGATACCAGTCGCAGCCGCAGCCTCCAAAACAACCGCGCCGACACCCGTCGTCGCGTTGATGCGATTTTTACTCAATGCCATCCGAGCCATTCCCGGACTCGTCTGGGCACTCCTCACCGTGGCCGTCCTGGGAGCGAATCCCGGCGCCGGCGTTCTGGCCCTATCGATCTACTCGATCGGCTACCTCGGGAAATTTTTCAGCGATGCCTTTGAAAGCGCCGACCCTGGAGTAAGCGAGGCGCTGCGAGCCACAGGCGCCGACCGTTTACAAGCCTTCCAATACGGCATCTGGCCCCATGCGCGGCCGATCGTCTGGAGCCATATCCTGTGGATGCTGGAATACAATATCCGCTCCGCTGCCATCATCGGCTATGTGGGAGCCGGAGGCATTGGCTCCTGGCTGCACACCTATCAGGAATTCTACCAATGGAACAACTTCGCCGCCGTCCTCACATGCATCCTGGCGGCCGTGATAATCCTCGATTTCGCAGGCTCACGCATCCGGCGGGAACTGGCACCCACGGCCCAGTAAATCAGGATTTTCGAGAACCCGCCTGCCACCTTCCCTCAACATTTTTAGGGGCCATTCGCAAAATCACAAACGACTCCAGCCTGCGCATTCAACGCCATACAGAGTATATCCCCCCCCATTCAACCCAAGCACGGCAAAGGCTGACGCGCGGCAGCGCGCTTCGTAACCAGGGAGGGTTCATCGTCCTCGCATGACCCATTTTTCAGCCGAGGATCGGCGTTTCTTCTTGATGCAATTGCGGCCTTGCCGCGCAGATGAGTCAGCGGCGGTCTCCGGCTCTTAGCCTACGCCTCGTAGAGCGCGCCGACCCTACCTTGAATCAACGAGCGCGCTGCCGCGCGGGGTCGACTCAGAGTTCGGCTGCGAAGGATTCGAGGTCGGCGCTGGTAATGGCCGAGCGGTGAAGGTGCGTGAGTTTTTTGGCGTCGGCGATCGATCCGATCTCCTCACGCAGGCCCCCTGGCACTCGCTGGAACCGGATTTCCAGCGCTTCGAGAATGTCTTGTTGCTTGGAGAAGATCAGACCTTCCTGATGGCCTTCTTGGCGACCTTCTTGACGGAATTGTTCGGCGAGTGACATGGCGTTTTGACTGAGTTTGGGACTGTGCAGTGTTTTTAGTCTCCTGCGAAAGGCGGGCTTGTCAAGGTCTCGGTCTAGGATGTAGCGCATCAGCATCTCGAAGGACGCCGATGGCAACTGGATCAGCAACGATTCGTCCCAGACCGCGTCGTCCAGCAGGGCTTGGAGCTTTTCGGCTTTCAGGGCCCGCAGGGTGAGAATGCCCATCGGCGTGCCGAGGATTTTTTCGAAAGGCATCCGGAACAACTCCACGAGCTGGAATTCGAAGTCGGGGATGTATTTTTTGATGTCCTCCCCTGCCCCTTCGGGAATGTCGATCAAGTCGGCGAAGCGGGTGGAGCTTTTCCACGGTTTGTTGTCCTGCGCAAGGACGAGGGGCAGGATGGCCGGGAGTTTCGTGGCGAGGGGATTGTTGCGGAGATAGTCGTTCCAGATGCGGACCATGTAGGTGAGCAGGCGCAGGCCGATGAGCGGGTCTTCCTGATTTTGGTGCTCAAAGAGGATGTAAAGGAAGGCGGGTTGGCAGTCGATTTTTACGGTGAAGAGAAGGTCGCTCGAGGTGGCGGCAAACTCGGGGTCGATGAAACTGCCGCACACGAGGGTCAGCGTGCTCCAATCGATGCGGCGCGTGAGTTTGCGCGGGAGATGGGCTTCCAGAAAGGCGCGGGCGTTGTCGGGGTCTGAAAAGGTCGACTTGACCAGTTTGTCGTGCGGGTGGTGGATCGTGGCCTTTCGAGACGGCATGATGGCAGGATTCGGAAAAAGGCCTTATCGCATCAACGGGTGGAATGTGACGATTTTGACAATATTCAAGTGCCAGGAGGGTTCTGCAGCGGCGTCTCTATGAGCGCCGGGAATTGGTAGCGCCCCTCGACACTGGTCTCTCAACTCTCAACTCTTTTTGACAAAATCATGGATAGCAAAATCATTTTTAGATGAAGTGGCGCGGGGCAGCGCGATTCGTAACTTGGGAGGGTCCATCCTCCGGCATGACCCAAATTTCAGCCGTGAAGCGGCGTTTCTTCTGGATGCAATGGCAGCCTTGCCGCGTAAGTCGGACCCCGGCGGCGCGGCTTCCCTACCCTGGCAAATGATCGCGCTGACGCGCGGCAGCGCGATTCGCAACCTGGGAGGGTTCATCGTCCTCGCATGACCCAAACTTCAGCCGCACAGCGGCGTTTCTGCGGGGGGCGGTTGATTTGCAAAAATGAAAGAAAATGAACACTGACCCCTAGTTTGAATGGCAAGAAGGCGGCTTGAGGATTTCCCATCTGGATAATAACGATGCTGTAGGTGTCATAGCCTCCAGACTACGACACCTCCACTACCTACGGCAGGGGGTGCTCCGCCCAAGGCTTGCGGCGCTCATAGAGACGCCGCTACAGGAACTGCGCGGCAGCGCGATTCGGAACTTGGGAGGGTCCATCCTCCGGCATGACCCCAAATTTCAGCCGTGAAGCGGCGTTTCTTCTGGATGCAATGGCGGCTTTGCCGCGTAAGTCGGACCCCGACGGCCTCCGGCTCGTAGCCTACGCCTCGGAGAGCGCGGCGTCCCTACCTTGGCGAACGATCGCGCTGGCGCGCGGTGGCGCGAGTCGCGAATGCGGGAAGTTGACGCTCCGAAGATTTTCGTTTGGCTCGGCGGCGGAGGAATTGGATGACGATGCCAGCGAGGAGGGCGACGGCGTAGAAGTAGGTTTCGGTTTCGGGGACGGCTATGATCTCGGTTCCGCCGCCTGAGAATCCTCGTTCAAAGCCGCTTCCAATGGAGGTGACGCCGGAGTCGCTGTAGAAGCTGATATTAGCGAGGTTGGAGGAGAGGGTGGAGTTGTTTGTAAAGACCAGGTTGCTGGAGTTCGGGTAAGTGCCGTAGTTTGTTCCGTATTCGGTTCTTCCGCTCCAGTTCCAGATGGCCAGGTTGGCTCCGGCTGCCCTAGAAGCGATACTGCCGAAGCGGAGCGTGCCGACGAAGCCGGAGAAATCGAGGGTGGAGTTGGCGCTGAGAGTGAGCGCGCCTACGGTTTCGTTGAAGTTTCCGCTCATGGCCATACGGCCGCCATTGAGATGGATGGCAGCGTCGTCGTTGACGGCGTTCTCTGCTGTGACCAAGAAGGAACCGCCGTTGTTCAGGACGACTTTGGAGGTGTTGGCGAGTGCGTTGGCTGTGGCGGCTTGGAGGGTGCCGCTGTTGACCGTGGTGGTGCCGTTGAATGTTGTCGCTCCGGAGAGGGTTTGGGTGCCGCTGCCGTTTTTCACGAGGTTGCCGGTGCCGGAAATGCCGCCGCTGTAGGTGGTGGTTGCGCTTCCGTTGATGGTGAGGGTATTGGCGTTCAGGTTTACTGTGGAGCCGCTTGTGCCA
>JAPLTI010000165.1 GCA_026398285.1 Verrucomicrobiota bacterium | reverse complement strand
TACTCGTCGCAGTAGGCATTCGCGAGCTTCACAGAAAGATTGGGGTCCGCAGAGGTGATCATCAAATCGATGAGACGGGTATTGGTGCGATAAACCGCCGCCGACATGGAACTCAATGCCGCCGCTACACGATCAGGCGATGCGTCGCGGGCTGAAATTCCTGCGGCCGCGAGAAAGCGGGGGTCCTGATCGAGCTTCAAGCGCGCGGAAACACGCTGCGCAAACGGGTAACTGCGAAGCAGGTCAACCACCGTATTGATCATATCGATACTGCGAATCTGCTCATCGCGAACCTGCTCCATTTTGGAGTCAAGAATGCGGGCCTTGTCTTGCTCGATGAAAAGCACCGCACGAGCACGGTATTTTGTTTCGACTTTGGAAAGATTGACTCCCGCATAGATGCCTCCCAGCACAACACAGAGGATGACGATCCAAAGCCTGTCTACAACGGCATGAAAATACTCGCGCCAATCGATAGCCTCCTGAATCGGAGCGGGACTGGGAGTGTGTGGTGTTTTGGTGTCTATTTCCTTGCTCATCCGAAATGATTTTCCAGTTCGTGCTGCGTGGGGTTAATACCAACTCTCGCCGACTGTTAGAATGTCGCCGGGTAAAACTTGAAAACTACCGCCCTCCGGCGACTCCAGGCGCTTGGTGTTGACTTTAATGGTCTCCACTTTCTCGCCGGTGCGGCGTTTCACAACGACATTTTTTGTATCGGCGATTCGAGTGAAACCTCCCGCCATGCCGATGGCCTCCAAAATGCCGAGTGATTCGTTGCCTTGAAGTTCGTAACTGCCAGGCCGCGAGACTTGACCGATCACGGTGATCTTTCGCTGGGTATACGAGGCAATGTTTAGATAAATCTGCGGGTCAACGAGATAATCGGCATCGTATAGTTTGCGTATATGCTCCTGTGCATCACGCACACTCATTCCCGCGACCTTAACCTCGCCCAGAAGCGGCAACTGCACCCGACCATCCCGGGCAATTTTTGACCTCATTCCCAGATCGGGCTCGCGATACACCATGAGATCCAGTGTATCGCCAGAGGCCAAAATGTAGTCGCCCTCACCAGCCATGAGAGAGGGGATAGGAGCGTCCATGCCGATCGCGCGATCGGAGCCAACCGCTCGGGGAGCGGAGGCGGGAGATTCCTGCCGGAACGCAGCGGGAGTAGCTGAAGTCGGATCGGATTGGGTTTGAGGCGCCGGGAGAACAGGCGGGGCTGCCAGAACAACCTGACTCATCGTTAATCCCGCGATTGCGGAAACAACCAAAGAACGCGGCCGAAGGGAGAAAGATGCTAACATTCGAAACAGAAACTAAACGACAGAGATCAGAAGGTCAAATTCAAGCTGGTATTGAATGTCGTCTGCATCTGGTCACTGGTTCCTTGGCCGCTGGAAAGCTGGAATGTATTCTGCCAGCTGATCCAGTCGCGGAGACGCCAGTAGAGAGAGGCATTCGTTAGCCAGTATGAAGCTGGACCTTCCACTGGATTATTCAATTTTTCGCTCGTGAGGCTGACATATTCCGATTGCTCATAACCTGCCGAGAGAGAGAGGCTGACACCTTTGATCAACCGCTGCGCGACTGTGCCTAGAATACCTTTTGTGATGTTATACTGGTCAGGCGACAGGCTGGAGAAGCCTTGGTTCTGATAAACAGACAGAGAAAGCCTCGTCTTCTCCCTCATATCCCAGCCAGCCACGAGGCTGAAATTCGGTTTTACATCAGCACCCTGCATTCCGAATTTAGCTTTGAAATAAGTCTTCTCGGTCGGGGTGTAGTTGATTCCTAAATTATAAACTGGCCTCAATCCGGTATACTCGGGATCTGGGATATTTTGATCCAACACATAGCCCGCGCCTCCACCGGCATCGACCGATAGTTTGGGAGCAATTTGATAAGTCAGCATAATCATTGCGTCAAAAAAACGGCGCCCCTCGGAAATGCCTCCCTCAAAATCCTGCAAATCCTGACCCGCGCTCAATACAAAGCGCAGGTTGGTTTTGGGAGTCACCATATAGTCGGTAAAAAAACTCGCACCGGCACTCAGGCTATTGCTGTTCGGTTGGGCCGTCTCGCCAGGCGCCACCTGCGCATCAGCGGTGTTCGAATATGTCCCGGAGAGCGCACCGCCTGTGCTGAGTTCATCGCTGATGATATACCGAATCGACAACCCGCCGGATGTTGTCGTCTGCCAGTTGTTCGCTCCGGCGACGGGGTCATAGCCCGTTCCGGAGGACGCACTGGCATTGAGATTCATGGAGAGCCGGCTCGTGTTGTAACCGAGGTCGAGACCGCCCGTCATCGAGAGGGGGTTTCTCTGGTTGTCGGTTCCAGCAGCCGTGTATTCGGGGTTGTAATAATAGCGATATCCGGTCCCATAGCGGGCCGAGAGATTCCAGACACCGACCTCGCGTTCATAAAGAATCCCAAGCGTGGGAGCGGAGAAGAAACTGTTTGAATTATTAAAATCCGTGCCGCCTCCAAAAGAGTTCTGCGAGGAATATTCCCAGCCATTCGAAAGCCCCAGCTGGAAATCTAGCGGTCCAAATCGGAGACCGCTTTGAATATTTTCCGCCATCGTGTCGAGAGATTCTTCGAATCCAGGCTCCACTTCCTCTGCTTCGTCTTTTTTCGATTTCGCAGACTCATCATCCAATCCCCCGCCCGGTTCAAAATACTGGGGCGTGGCCACCCGATCCTCCTGCGGCCCGGACCAACGATTCCGGAACTCGGCCTCGCGAAGGGTAAGCACACTTTGCTGAGCCGATGCGGGATATACTGACAAAACGACGAGGCAAGTGGCCAAAAGAAGAAGAACATCCCGACGAAAGTCTCGAGCAGATCGCCTTGATTTGCTTGCGTCAAAAAAAACTATACCCCGGGGATTCACGCGTTGGCTTGTTAACACCCGAGTGAGTTTTGTCAAATCACAAAAAGACCCGCTTATACCATGGTGTAATTCCAGTCACTTCAGGCGAAAACAAACGAAGTGGAGCGGGTGACGAGACTCGAACTCGCGACATCAACCTTGGCAAGGTTGCACTCTACCAACTGAGTTACACCCGCAGAGTGAAGAAGTCTTCTACGATGAGCCGGATGAGGCGTCAACGATTTTTTTTAAAAAAACAACACGCGCAAACCCAAATCGCTCAGGCCGCCGGGATCACGGGCGTGATTCCATCCTGAAGAAACCATCCCCGCTGGCCGCCTGGGAGTTCGACATGGAACCAGCGTCCGCGGGCGGAAAGAATTTTTACAGTGGAACCTTGGTTGAGTGTGGTGATTTTTTCAGAGGCATCCTCGGAAGGCACTTTGTAGAGGGAAACGCCGGTGAGACTCATCACCATGGCCTGCCGGGCATCTACAATGCGTGGATCGGTGAGTGCGGCGAGTAGGCAGAAAGCAAGTCCGGCTAGGAGCAGCAAGGCGGCTGAGGAAAAGAGTAAAGCGCGCTTTTTTGAAAGTGCGAAAGCAGCGAGCAGAAGAAAGGCCCCAAGCCAGAAGGCGACGGCGCCAATGAACACCGATGGATCAGAGGGTATTTTTTCAGCCCAGCGCGCTTGCCAACCAGAGGCGGATGGAGAAACCCCAAGCCGGGCATTGGCCTCTCGCAGGGCTTCAACAGCTGGAGCAAAGCGGGGATCGAGAAGAAGAGAGCGCCGATAAGCCAAGGCCGCCTCGGCTTCCTTCTCGGATTTCTGAAGAGCCTGACCGAGCTCGTAGTATGCTGCCGAGGATGGAGGCGCAGACAGAAGGTGTTTTTCAAAATAAGTGGCGGCGGACTCGTATTCTCCATGCGCGAGGCGGTCGCGGGCCTGCTGAAGATCATCTCCGCGCGTGGTTAGAACTGTGGAGGCAAGACAAAGAAGAGCAAAGAAGGCTATGGAACTTGAATTTCTCATGCGGGGATTTTTTTCAGTGCCGAAAGAATTTTTGCCCGGGTGTCACGATCCGGAGCCTTGGTTCCGCCCACGGAGTATTTCAACTCCTCGTCGCGGGAAAGAAGGTTCGCCAGTTGGGCCTTGGTTTGGTCATCCACTGCCAGACCGGCCACAAGAGCACCGGCCTCGAGCGGATTGGACTCCGTGTCGAGCGCGGTGAGAAGGCAAGCCACAGCGCGGGAGGTGAACTCCTTTTCAGGGCAGGATTCCAAGCGAGCGAGGTCGGCCTTGAGCCTTTGGATTTTTTTCCGTCGGAGGCCTGCAGGAGAAGCGGCCTGACGCCGGATCACGATCACCAAGAGTGCAAGAATCCAAATCACGCCGAGGGAGGCATTCGCCATCAAGAAAGCGGGGTGGACGAGAATCGAGGTCCAACTTGAAGCGCCACCCGCCTTGCCTGCCGGCGCAGGATTCGGAGTTGAAGCAGATTCTGGAGCGTCGGTTTTTTTCTGGTCCGGCGCAGCCTCTGTCGTTTGCGCCGCAGATTGGCCAGCTCTGGCCTGAACCGGGAGCGGATTCTGTGTGAGAATTTCGTATTTGCCGGTTTCGGGATCGAGGTAGCTGAACCTGATGCCAGGGGTCTGCTGCTGATCCGTGCGTGCAACGAGGAGAAACTCGTAGACCTTCTCGCCGGCGTAGTTAATGGAATCCGATGACTGGAACTTCTCGCTCGGAGGGTAGGAACGCCATTCCTCATCGCCGACAAGTGCGGGCGAGCCCATGGCCTCGAAATTCCCCTGTCCTGAAATCACAACTCGTAGGGTCACGGGATCTCCAGGACCCGCTTTTTTGGGGCTCACACTCGCCTCCATTTTGAACTTTCCAATCGCGCCGGAGAAGTCATCCGGGCGCCCCGGCTTGGGCAAAGGAGAGATTTCCAGAGCTGTCGGGGCGGTCTCGATGCCGACCTCCTGCATATTCGTGAACATGCCGGGCGGGGCTATGCCGCCAAACTGCCGGAAAAAATCATCAAAGCCAGCCGGGGCGCTGCCGGGAAGCTGTAAGCGGGCCTCGAGCTTCGCGGGCGGAATTTCAAGAGGTCCGGATTTTGCAGGTGTGATTGCCGTCTGGAAGGCAAAAACGATGTAGTTCTCGCCGTTCACGATCTGCTCACGCTTCGGGACATTGGCGAGTTTTTGGACAGTGAAGCCCTCTCCAACGAGATTCGGACGGTCGCCGACTTCGCCACCGATCGAGGAATTGAAGTAATAGCGAAATTCGGCCGGAATAACCTCGCCGACGAAGGCCTTTTTCTTGGAAAGCACGAGTTCCCCGAAATACGGCAATCCATTACTGCGAGGCACCTGCCCGCCTGAAGAGGGCATTTGAGGTGCAGGGGCGTTGGGCAAACCTTGCGGTGGCTGCATGGCAGACGCATCCGCGACGCTGATTCGAAGAGGATTGGTTTTAAGCGTCTTGTCTCCCACGCGGACTTCGACGGCAGGGATGTCAAACTCACCCGCCTGCTGAGGGAGGACAGAGTAAGTGTAGGTGAGCGACGAGGTGATTTTGAAATTATTCATCTCGAAGCGCGTGGATCGTCCGAGGAGCTCGATGCGCAGACCGGGCACATTGAGGCTTTGAGGAACTTCAGCGGAGCGCGCGTCGCGAACGGTCACCACAATCTCCACCGGGCGGCCAACAACTGTGGCCGGGCTGCTGAGCCCGGCTGTAGCCTCTTGGGCAAAAAGAGAAATGCCGCAAAGGAAAAAAGCGAATGCGGCGACAAAAATGATGAAAAGCCTGTGCATTAGAAATTTCTTACCAGTCGCGGAGGACATCTTGCGAGGATTGCTGTTGTTCGATGAGATTCACCTTCTCCTCCTCACCACGCAGAGAGTTGAGAAGCGCGCGGGCCTGACTCGGGCTGATCTGCCCCTCTTTTTCCTCCTCGGCAGCATTCGCAGGCTGGGGCTGCTGACCGGGTTGAGGGGTAGGCTGAGGTTGTTGCTGTTCGTTCGCGCTCTTGAGTTCTCCTTCCTTCTTCTCACCGGGCGTGGGCGAAGGAGCGGGGGTGGGCTGGTTTTTCTGGTCGGGTGAGTTTGGCTGCTTGGATTGCTCGGACTGATCCGGCTTATCGGACTTTTCTTTTTGCTGGTCGTCCTTCTTCTGCTCGTCCTGTTTTTGTTGGTCGTCCTTTTGGTCTTTTGAGTCCTGTTTTTGTTGGTCTTTATTCTCTTCGTTCTTTGAGTCTTTTTCTTCGTTCTTCTGTTGATCCTGCTTTTGCTGGTCTTTTTGATCCTGCTGCTGCTTGTCCTGTTTATCTTGCTTGTCCTTTTTCTGGTCTTTTTGGTCTTTTTGATCCTGATTTTTCTGATCCTGCTGTTTTTGCTGTTGCTCCTGCTTCTCAAGGTCTTCGAGGAGCTTTTTGGTGATGTCGCGATTTTGGGAAGCAAGTTTGTTGTCCGGGTTCAATCGGAGGGTTTCCTCGTAATGTTCGAGGGCGTTTTTCCAATTGGTCTTCTTTGCGTCGTTTTCCTTGGCGGCCTCGCCTTTTCGCACAAGGGAATTGGCAAGGTTGTAGGATGCGTCCTCGCGTAGCTTTTGGTCATCCGCGAGGAGGGCATCTGTGAAGTGCGCGATGGCTTTTTCAAAGTCGCCGGTTTTGTAGGCGACCGCCCCCGAGTTGAATTGGAGAGCCTTGGATGTGGGCTGGTTCTTAAGCTGCTCTTGGAAGGCTGTTCCGGCCTTTTCGAAGTCGCCGTTCTTGTATTCATCCAATCCTGATTGGGCCTGGGTGCAGGGAACGAAACTTAAGAAAAGGGCCACCATCATGGAAGATCGACGGCGGCGATCACCTGGCAAAAGGGACATCGCGAGGCAGGCCGTTGCTGCGGCAAGAGGCCATTGGTAACGCTCGATCGGTTGACGGGAGCTGAAGACTCCCGTTTCGCTAAGCTCCATCGGCTCGATCCCTTTTTGAAAAATCTCACGGGCGGCATCAGGACCTATGAGCGCAAAAAATCCTCCCGTTGCTGAAGCGATTTCCTTCAACCGAGAATCGTCGAGTTTGGATGTGACCGGCTTGCCTGCGCTGTCTCGAACGAAATCTTGGCGTCCATCATCAAGCCGGATCGGAATCAGAGAGCCTTCAGGCGACCCGATGCCGACAGTAAAAATACGAATCCCCTCGCCTGCAGCCTGCTTGGCGGCGGCAATGCCATCAGCGGCAAGTTCCTCGCCATCGGTCAAAATGATCAGCGCGCGAGTTTGTCCCTCGGCTTTGCCAAAGGCCTCGCGGGCTGCGGTGACAGCGGCCGCGATATTGGTGCCACCCTTGGGAATAACTGTCGTATCCAGTTCGTCGAGAGCGTTGGTGACGGCATTGTAGTCAAGTGTGAGCGGAGCCTGCAAAAATGCGGAACCGGCGAAGGCGACAAGCCCGACACGGTCGCCCTGAAGAAGCCTGACCAAATCCTGCGTGAAAAGTTTGGCACGGGCGAGGCGGGTGGGCGCCATGTCCGTCGCGAGCATGCTGCGCGAAGTGTCGATGGCCACAATCACATCGCGCCCTTTTTGCTTGGTTTCTTTTTCAATGAAGCCGTAGCGAGGCTCTGCGAGCGCCACGATGGCTAGAGCAAGGGAAGCGACAAGAAGCGACGCGCGCAGGATGCGCCGCAGGGGACTCACAGATCCGGACAGTTGCTCGCGAAGGCGCACAGCGACAATTTTTGCAACAAGAGCCTGAGCTCGCTTGTGGGACCATAAAAACAGTCCCGCGATGAGCGGCAAAACCAAAAGGGCCCAGAGCCAATGCGGGGCGCCGAATGTCAGGGCAGTCGTCTCCATACGGTTTGGGAAAGCAGGATTTCAAGAGCGAGGCAAGCGATGCCAGGGATGAGGAACCACATGAAGAGGTCGCGGTATTGCGCGGTCTTTTCGACCTCGACCTTCGATTTTTCCAGCTTGTCGATCTCTCCAAAAATCGAACGCAACGAGTTGGTATCGGTCGCGCGGAAATACTGACCACTCGTCATGGCAGCAATTTCCTGCAGGGTCTTTTCGTCGAACTTGACCAACACATTGCGATAGACGGTTCGTCCAAATTGGTTGGTGAGCGGAAAGGGCGCCTCGCCCTCAGTGCCCGCTCCGATTGTATAAATACGGATGCCGAGCGCCTTGGCAGCCTCGGCTGCAGTGAGGGGCTGAACCTTACCGGCATTGTTGTCGCCATCCGTGAGAACCACGATGAGTTTCGTCTTCGCTTCTTTGTCCTTGAGACGGTTTGCAGCGGATGCGATCGCAGATCCAATGGCGGTGCCGTCCTCAACCAAACCGATGCGCAGACGCTCGAGATTCCGAATCAGCCAATCGTGATCGAGCGTGAGCGGACTGACAAGATAGGGACGCCCGGCAAAGGCGACCAGCCCTATACGGTCATTTGGACGCTCACGGATGAACTGTTCGGTGACGAGCTTCACCGCGTCGATGCGATTGGCGCGGCGACTACCGATGGTGAAATCCTCTGCCAGCATCGAGCGGGAGACATCCAGCACGAGCATAATGTCCACGCCTGTGGCCTGCACGCGGGTGGTCACACGGCCAAGCTGCGGACGGGCCAGCGCCACAATGAAGAGTGCCAGCGCCAGATAGGTCAACGCCGCCAAAAATGCCCCAGCCCGGCTGCGTCGGCGGTTGCCGATTTTTGCCAGCATCGCAGTATTCGAGAATGTAACGCCCGCTGTGCCGCCGAATTTACCTTTAAGCCAGGCAAGAAGCGGTATGGCGAGGAGCAGGAGCAGAACCCAAGGATGGGCAAATGCGAATCCTGACAAGGCACTCATGCCGAACCTCCCGTTTTGTCAGACTGTGCCTCGCCCCGCACCAAACGGGCGGCTATGTCGAGGAGGTCCAGCATTTCGCGCTCACCAGCCTCCGCTCTCGCAAATTTCAGAAGGTCGGTTTTTTCGAGAAACACGGTGAGCCCCGCTTTTTCGTTATCCGTAAAAAGCGCATTTCCCCGGATGGAGTTGAGAAATTCCAATGAGGTCTGCGTGGTCGCCCCCAAGCGATGCTCGGCGCGAATGTAAGTGCGGATCGAATCGGAAACCGTGACGCCGAATGCATAGGGATCGGCTCCTGAGATCCCGCTACGCAGGGCTTCGAGCGCAGTGAGCGCCTTCTGACGATTCGTTAGCTGTGCGGGCTTGCGGACGAGGAGTTTTTTGAGCAGCCACACAAGCCCCGCCAGGATCAAAAGCAGAGCAACCCCGGCGGCAATCGTCATCCAGAGCGGATACGGCCAAAACCAGACAGGCCCGACGATATCGTTCAGCGGCGCAGGAGTGGGACTTGGCGCGGCAGGATTCATGCGGCAAGTCGTCGTTCGCGTTGATCAAAAAACGCCCGGAGCGGGATCAGATAATCCTCGGCCGTGGAAAGATGCACGACATCCACGCGCCGGCTTCGCAGGAGCCGGTCCAGTGTCCTCATGCGCTCTTCGTTGAGTTCAAACAAACCCCGCCGCACGGCTCGACTGGAGGTGTTCACATCGATCTGCGCGCCGGTTTCCGCATCTTCCAGTGTGACGATGCCGACATCGGGCAACTCGCTCTCGCCGGGATCCGTGACCGGCATGGCAACCAAATCATGACGCCTGCTGGTAACCGTGAGCGCCTTCGTAAAGTCAGGAGCCATGAAGTCCGAGATCATGAAAACCACAGCGCGGCGCGAGATAACACGGTTCATGTAATCCAGCGCTCCCGCAAGGTTCGTTCCCCTTCCCTTGGGCTCGAAATAGAGCATTTCGCGAATCAAACGCAGCGTGTGCAGGCGGCCTTTTTTCGGCGGAATGAACAACTCGACCTCGTTGGTGAAAAGCAGGAGCCCAACCTTGTCATTGTTGTTGATGGCGCTGAAGGCGAGGATCGAGGCCACCTCGGCGGCCAGTTCACGCTTGCTAAGCTCGATGCTGCCAAAGAGCCCCGAGGCGCTCACATCCACGAGGAGCATGACTGTCAATTCGCGCTCTTCCGTAAATTTTTTAATGTAGGGCACATTCATCCGCGCCGTGACATTCCAGTCGATGGAACGGATTTCATCGCCCGGAGCGTATTCCCGGACCTCCTCGAAATTCATGCCCCGGCCCTTGAACACACTATGGTATTGGCCGGCGAAGATCGAATTCACCAGCCTGCGGGTGCGCAACTCGATAAGGCGGATTTTTTTGAGAATTTCCTTGGGATCTCGCGTCATGGCTTGCTTGGGAAACAGCCCTCCGGCTCGCGCGGGAAGGCATCGGTTTTATCCAAACTCAAGGCACCGGCACTCCGGCGAAGATTTGCTCGATGACCATCTCGGTGGTCACCGATTCCGCCTCCGCCTCGTAGCTCACGCCAATGCGATGGCGGAGCACATCGAGCCCCACGCTCTTCACATCCTGCGGCGTCACATAGCCGCGACCGGCGATGAAGGCATTCGCTTTTGCCGCCAGCGTGAGAAAGATCGTCGCACGCGGAGACGCTCCATAGCGCAGCATGCCGTCGAGCTTGAGCTTCGCCGCCGCCGGATCACGCGTCGCCCAGACGATGTTGACGATGTAGTCCTTCACCCGGTCGTCCACATAGATGTCGTTCACCACTCCACGGGCGCGGATAATCTCCTCCGGACCGACCACCGCCTCCACTCCAAGGCGCGGAGAGGAAGTGGCCATGGCATCAAGGATCGAGCGTTCCTCTTCACGGGTCGGATACCCCACATGCACCTTGAGCATGAAACGGTCGAGCTGGGCCTCGGGAAGTTGATAGGTGCCCTCCTGTTCGATGGGATTCTGCGTGGCCAGAACGAGGAAGGGATCTGGCAGTTTGAAGGTCTGCTCGCCAATCGTGACTTGGCGCTCCTGCATGGCCTCCAGCAATGCGCTCTGCACCTTTGCCGGAGCGCGGTTGATTTCATCCGCAAGGATCAGGTTGGAAAAAATCGGACCCAGCTTTGTGCTGAACTCGCCGTCGCGCGGATTGTAAATCAGCGTGCCGATGAGATCCGCCGGAAGAAGGTCCGGCGTGAACTGCAAACGCTGAAAGCCAGTGCGAATCGAGTTCGCCAGCGTGCGGACAGTGAGCGTCTTGGCCAAGCCGGGCACACCCTCGAGGAGCACATGGCCATTTGAGAGAAGACCGATGAGGAGACGGTGAACGAGGACTTTTTGCCCCACCACCACGCGGGAGACTTCATTGACGAGGGGTTCGACCCACTGACGGTTTTCTTGAACTTGCTGGGTTAATTCGGAGGTATTGATACTCATTGAAAAAAGCGAAGACGGGATTTTTGCTGTTGCGTGGGAATCTGACAAGCGGCCTCTCTCATTCGTTCAAAAACAAAGAACGAAACGACAGCGCCGCTAACGCACCAGGTAGGGACCGACATCAAAGCTGTCCCCCACCTTCACGGCATCGTAGCGCGCCTTGTCATTCAACCAAACCGTATAAGATTTCTTCGTCCCGTCCTTTTGAAGAACCTCGACCGTGATGATGTAGTCCCCATCCACCTTGTCGCTTCTCACATCTCCGCCCTTGTGAATCGTGATTTGCTTCTCCGGCTCGGCCATTGGCTTGAAATCCTTGGCCACAACCGTTCCCGTCATCTTGGCATTGGCAATACCAGAGCCCATTTGCCAGACTGCGAAAAGAATGAACGAAAAAACCAGCAACCCAACAGCGAGAGCTTTGATCCACATCGAGGCTGGCGTCTTGGGCTTGAAAACAGGCGGCGTCGCTTTTTTCACGCAACAAACTTAGCACAGCATCCATCCCGGCCAAGAGGAGTTTTTTTTACTCCACCACGCAATTTTCAATCGATAAAACCTTGCATCCGGAGTTTCGCCATCATAATCTGGGCGCCCTTCCCACGGCTGGATAGCTCAGTTGGTAGAGCAGAGGACTGAAAATCCTCGTGTCCCCGGTTCGATTCCGGGTCCAGCCACTTCCCTTACAAATCAACAATTTAACCCCTAAAAGGGTTGAAAATTTACAGCTTTTTTCGAGATCGGGAAAAAGAAAGGGAAAGAAAAAAGGTTAAACAACCGTTCTCAATCGCACTGGGACGCCACTGCAACCTCCGCGACGTTCCCATTGCCCTCACCCCTTCACTGATCGCCGGTAAGCCAGCGGTGAGCAGCCGAGAATTTTCTGGAAAATTCGGGAAAAGTAATACGGGTCGTCGTAGCCGAGTTTGGCCGCGACTTCTTTCACGCTCAATGCTGTGGTGTCCAGATAATGGCATGCAGCCTGCATCCGAAGGCGGATGTGGTGATCGACAGGAGAAGATCCGGTCTGCTCGCGAAAGAGGGCGGAGTAGCGGGTCGGGGAGAGTCCGGCGTGCCGCGAGAGTTCCTGAAGGGTCAGTGAGCGCGCGACATTGGCGCGCATGAATTCGATGCTCTTCGTCAGATCGTGCGCGATGGTGAGTGAACCACCTCCCAGGCTTCGTCCCGTTTGAAAAAACAAAAGCCCCAGCGCATACCTCAGGCTGTGGGAGACAAGCAGCACAGTGCGCTCGGTGAGGCCGGTGGATGCCAATCGGTATGATTCCCGAAACATGCGCGCGATTTCTTTGGCGTCAGCGGACGGGATCGAGAGCACAAATTCGTGGGCTGGCAGAAGACTGGCGTAGGAAGCCGCAGCCGTTCCAGCGAAGTGGGCCCAATGGATCGACCAAGGATCGTCATCATCCGCTCCGTAGGCGTGCGGTTTGTTCGCCGGAATGAAAAGGACTTCACTGGCCGCGATGGTGAATCGGCGTCCATCAATTTCGGCCCAACCTGTTCCTCTGATGCAAAAAATCAAAATGCACTCATCAAGCCCGTGAGGCCTCGCGATCCGATGCAAACGCGCTTTGGGATACCATCCAAGGCATTTGACATGCAGACCGACACCGAGCGGATGGCGGCCCACCTGGCTGAGCAGATTGGCGGGCAAGAAATGAATGATCTGGCCTAGGAACCCCTGTGTCTTCGCATTCATGGACGGTAAGATAGTCCATCTTTTTGGGAAGTTCGTCCATTTTCATTTTTCTAAACAACGGCGAGTCTGAACTTCCTATGAGCACCACATACTCACCCTCACTTCCCGCGTCAGTCGATCTGGATGAAATGAAAGCCTCGTTCAAGCAGCACGGCTACGCTGTCGCCCGCGGTCTTTTTTCCGATGCGGCAGTCGAGGAAATCAAATCCTCCTTCGCCCGCATCGCGGAAAGCGGCCCGATTCCCGGACACTTTGACCAACTCTCCAAAGAAGAATCCGCAGGCGATCCCTTGAAGGAATTTCCTCGGGTCATGCACCCTCACCGGTTTGATCCCGTATCGCGGAAAAATCTCGTCCATCCGGGTGTTCTCACCTGCCTGCGGGAACTCATGCAGGACGATGTTCTCGCGGCCCAGAGCATGTTTTACTACAAACCGCCGGGCTCGCGTGGCCAGGCGATGCACCAGGATAATTTCTACCTCTTGGTGGAGCCGCAAACCTGTGTGGCCGCATGGACTGCAATCGATGATGCAGATCCCGAAAATGGCGGCATGTATCTCGTCGCCGACACCGCCGAGGAGGAGATCGCCTGCCCTGAGATGGCCGACGCCAATGAATCTTTTACGCAACACTTCGTCCCAACTCCGAAAGGCAAAAAGGCCGTTCCCTGCAAGATGAAGGCGGGCGACACCCTCTTCTTCAACGGCAACTCCATCCACGGATCTGGGCCCAACCGCTCCAAGGACCGCTTCCGCCGTTCCTTCATCTGCCACTATGTCCCGAAATCCACGCAGCGCATCAGCAAGTTCTATCTCCCACTGCTAACGCCCGAGGGCCAAGATGTGATGATCGAAGCCAACTCCGGCGGCGGCGCCTGCGGCAATTCCTGGCAGGAGGGCGTCCATTGGGAAGGCGGCACGCATTGATTCGCTGCGAAAGTTCAACCCTGCAAAACATCCCATGAGCAAACCCACTCTCAAACATTTTGCCAGTATCTGGACACTGATGGATTATCCCAATGGCTCGGCGTCCGGCGAGTGGCCGATGGAAAAGAAAGTCGCGGCGATCAAAGACGCAGGCTTCGACGGCTTCCAGTGGGCCGCCCTTCCCGAGTTGAAGGATTTGGCTGAAAAATACGACCTCGCCTTTCTCGGAGGCTGCCAAGCGAATGCAGGGAACTGTTCTCAAATTCTGCGGGATTTTGCCCTCATGAACACAGTCCGCATCAATGTGCAACTTGGCAACCACGCCACGCAACCCGAGGAGGCGGTGGACTTGTGGATCGCCATGAATAAAGAGGCTGCCGACTTGGGACTGACGCTGGATCTCGAAACCCACCGCGACACCTGCACGGAGACACCCGAGAAGACATGGAAGATCGCCGAGCTTTACGCGCAAAAAACAGGAGAATTACTTCGCTTGAATTTCGATTTCTCGCATTTCGCGGTCGTCAAACATCTCTACCCGCCTTACGCAAGCCGCCTGCTTGATCGCCCTGACCTTCTCCGCGCCTCGAGTCAGATTCACCTTCGCCCCTTCAACGGCCATCACTGCGAAATCCCCATCACGGACAGTCACGGAAAAATCTCCGGATGGGCTGCATCGTGGCTCGAATTTGTCAGGGACGCCCTCACCTGCTGGAGTGTAGGAAAATCCTCAAGCGACACGCTCTGGGCATGCCCGGAACTCGGCTCCATGACATCCGGTTATTGGATTCCCTCTTTTCCAGACCCCTGGAAAGACACCATCGCCGCCAAGCAAGCCATCCAGGAAATCTGGGAGAAGATTTAAAGACCGACGCAAACAGCAATCCGAGCCCACGCAATCAGGCAATGATTTGCAGCCGAACAGGAGTCACTTCGTCAATGTGACGGCTTCTCTAAAGGTCCGGTGGACGAGGCCCTCCGGGTTGCTTGCGAAATGCGAGCGGGGATAGCCCTGTGTATGCAAGGAAGCGGGTGCAAAAATAGCGGTCCGTTTGAAACCCGCACTGGCTCGCGATCGCTTTCAGCGGAAGCCGGGAATGCCTCAACAAGTCCTTGGCGCGTTCGAGTCGCAATCTCGCGAGGTATTGCGTCATGGAAATTCCCTCCAACCTTTGAAAGAGGTGGCGCAGGTAGTCCTCGCTCACACCGGCGTGTCGGGCCACTTCAGCCACGCAGTGAATTGAACCGAAGTGCTCCTGCATGAATTGCCGCGCATTCTGAACAAAGACCTTTTGCGGGTCAGAAATCCGGATTTCGCTTTCCGAGATCGCGCAAAGCCGTAGGAAAAGCGCCGTGACACGGAGGTCCAGGATGCATGATGTGGGAGAACCGGACATTGGAATGGCCCGCGACAGAGACCAAAACTCTTCACCGATCGATGGGTCTGAAAGATGCACGAAGCAATCGGCTGCCGGAAAGAGGTCCGCCGCTTTCGAAGGAACATTCAGATGAATGCAAACATCCGCTCCGGGTCGCGAAGGAGTTTGATCATGAGGAACCCGCGCGGAGTAAAGCACCACACTCCTGTCGGAGTAGAAGATTTCCGTTCCGTCCTTCAGGCATGATACCCCCTCCCCTGACGGATGGTAA
>JAPLTI010000070.1 GCA_026398285.1 Verrucomicrobiota bacterium | reverse complement strand
CTGCGTCGAGGGCGGTTTGCAAAAATGTATCGGTTGTCATCTACTTTCAATTTCGGTTCCAGAGGCTGAGGGCGGCAAGATATTTCACATTCTTGATCTCAAACTTCGAGCCGCGTAATCTTTCAACAAATGCCCAGCATTTCCAACATCCCGGGGAGGTTTTTGTGCTCCTGACGCAGCAACAAGTGTCGCTTCTGCTTGAGGATCTGGACTACATCATCCCTCGCACCCGCTGCAATACGATGCACCTCACCAAAAGCTTTATTGTGAGGGATATTTGGCGCGATGGAGACATCCTTCTTGATCTTGTGGATGGCATGGCCGATTCCGATGCCCGCTATCTCAGTGTGCCCTTGGAAAAACTTCGCGGTCTCATTGCCCAGCGCCAGCGGGGCGTTCAGGGGAGTTCTCCGGAGAATGAGGCGGACTGCATGCCGTCCCTGTTCGGATTATAAAACGCTCTGGGACTATCCCCGCTGTATCAAAAACAATGCCCTCCTCCTCGAGCAGGCGCTGTTTGTTTGACTGCCCTTGCACACTGCTGTTTCCAAAATACCCGCCAAGCGAACCGTCATTCCTCACGACCCTGTGACACGGCACAGTCGGTGCAAAGGGATTATTCCGCAAAGCCTGGCCAATCGCCTGCGAGGAATGGCACCCCACGAGCTTGGCGATGGTGCCATAGGTCGTGACGAATCCAGCGGGAATGCCCTGAAGCGCCGCATAGACGCTTTCCTGAAATGGCGTGGTGCGTTTTGCGGATTGCGTCGGATTTTTCATGGTTTAGTTTTCGCCCGATATGAAAACCAAACCGCTCTCCTTGCTGTGGCGCAACTTTGTTTTTGCCAGCCTTGCCGCGTGTGTCGTGACATCCGCCACAGCGCAGACTGACTCCACTCCTACCGGCCCATACACCCTCCCGCCGCTTCCCTACGCTTACGAGGCCCTGCAGCCGCACATCGATGCCGAAACGATGCGGATTCACCATAACAAGCACCACCAGGCCTACATCACCAATGCCAACAAGCTTCTCGCGGACCAACCCGAACTCGCCAAGCTCTCTCCTGAAGAACTCCTCGCAAATCTCGACAAGGCCCCTGAAGCCATCCGCATCGGGCTTCGTAACAATGTCGGGGGACACCTCAATCACAGCCAATTTTGGCTCATGATGTCACCTGATGGCGGTGGTGAGCCGACCGGCGAACTTGCCGACGCGATCAAAAAGGATTTCGGATCTTTTGAGACCTTCAAAAAAGAATTCAACGATGCCGCTCTCAAACGCTTCGGTAGCGGTTGGGCCTGGCTCGTGGAAAAGGATGGGAAACTTTCCATCATCTCCACCCCCAACCAAGACCCTCCACTCTTGGAAGGCAAAACCGCCCTTCTCGGAATAGATGTCTGGGAACACGCCTACTATCTGAAATACCAGAACCTCCGCGCCGACTACATCGCCGGTTGGTGGAATGTCGTGAACTGGCCTTATGTGGCGAAACTCTACGACGAGGCCGAATAAAACACCTCAAGTCCGTTGGTTGACTCAATCTCCATCGAAAAAGACGGCGTCGCCGTTGATAGCCCGTATCGCCGAGTGGCGCGGAAGTTTTTTTCCGACAAATTGGCTGTCGTCGCCTTGGTTTTTATCATCGGCTTTTTTACAATCGCCATTGCAGCCGGCGCTCTGAAGGCATTCGGGCTGCCGATGCCAATGGACCCCAATGCCACAAATCTCGAGGCCAAGCTACTCCCACCAAGCGCCACGAACTGGCTTGGCACGGACAATCTGGGAAGGGATGTCCTCTCCCGCATGGTAGCCGGGTCGACCATTTCCCTCACCGTTGGATTTGTGGCCATGGCGGTCTCGCTGGGAATCGGCATATTCGTTGGCGCTGTGAGCGGGTATTTTGGCGGCTGGATCGATAATTTGCTCATGCGCATCGTTGATGCCTTGCTCTGCTTTCCGTCGTTTTTTCTGATCCTCACAGCCATCGCTATTCTTGGGCCGAATATCTGGATCATCATCGCCGTGATCGGCCTCGTGAGCTGGACCGGCACAGCAAGGCTTGTGCGGGCGGAGTTTCTCACGCTGCGCGAAAGCGAGTATGTTCGAGCCGCGCGCTCGATGGGGCAGAGCGGATGGAATATCATTTTTCGACACATAATGCCGAATGCGGCCGCGCCGATTTTTGTCACCGCCATTGTCAGCATTCCAGACGCCATCCTCGTGGAATCCGGCCTCAGCTTTCTCAGCTTCGGCGTGCCCCCGCCGCAGGCGACTTGGGGAAACATCATTGCCGATGGAAAAACCTACATCCTCGATGCATGGTGGCTCATCGTTTTCCCCGGCCTCGCCATCTTCACGGCATCTCTTGCCTTTTACATCGTCGGCGACGCCCTTCGCCGCGCCTCGGAAACCCGCCCGCAATGAAATCACCCCTTCTCGAAGTCGATAATCTCTCGATCCAATTCCAAACCGAAAATGGCGTGGTTG
>JAPLTI010000251.1 GCA_026398285.1 Verrucomicrobiota bacterium | reverse complement strand
GGGTGCGATTCCCAGTAGGTCTGCCAGCGGCCAGGCCCGGAGCCGCCAACGCACTGCCAAGGGCGGCGCAGTGGAGTGCGCGAGCGTCAGGCTCGGAGCCTGGGTCTGCGTAGGAGTGGTGTTGAGGGAGGGTCGACGCCGGGGGGGCCATCCGTTGGGCCCGCGGATGCAGCGTCGATCAGCGATTGGGCTGGGGCGTCAGGCGCAGGTACGGCTTGACGGCCGTGTAGCCCTTCGGAAACTTCGCCGCGATCACTGCGGGATCCTGGATGGACGGAACGATCACGACGTCCTCGCCATGCGGCGTGCGGTTTCGAGTTCCCGGCGCGCGTTTCCAGCGATGGCGCCACCTGCGGTTGCGGCTTTTTTGTTTTGGTGAAAGCCTTGGGTGTCCTGTTTCTTGGCGATTTCAGTGGTGGAGGCTTCGCCGAGCATGGTGAAGATGAGTTCCAAATCCGTCATGTGGTCGCGGAGGTTCTCACCTGGATTGGATAGGGATTTGAAGGCTTTGTATTCGGAGGGTGTCATGCCGAAGGTGGCCTTGCTGATCTCGGCGGTGAGAATGGCAAATTCGCGGGATTCTTTGACGCCGCGTTTTTTCCACTCGTCGGTAAGTTCGTCACGGACGGCGATGCCGCGAAGGCGTTTTTCGATCCATTCCTCAGAGTAGCCTTTCTGCTCGTAAATCTGGCGCATCCGGCGGGCTGCGAGTTCGGGGTTTTCGATTTCCTCAAGGCGTTCATATCCGACTTGGGCGAGCCAGAGTTTGAATGGTTCTGCTTTGGGTGAAGGAACGGACTGGATGAGGCGGAAGAGTTGCTCAGTATCAGCGACATCGGTGAGGCGTTGCTTGCCGTCGGCGGATGTCATTTTGAAACCGTTACAATTTGTAACGGTTTGGTTGCCCTCTGCTCGAAGGCGCTTTTTCAAGACTCTCCAATAAACGGCGGGATTGGTGCTTCCCGTGAGAATTGCCAAGACATCAACAATGGCGAAGAGCCATTTCTGATTCTCGGCATCCCAAGCGCGGCGGACGGTTTTTTCTTCAAAGAGAATGATGGAGGACATGGCGGCGAAAGTTAGAAGGAAAATGTAGGGAGGAAGAAGTTTTTATGGCTTCGGGAAGGTGCTGATGACGATGGAGTCTTGGGACCATAGCAGGGCGGCGGTGGAGCCGACCTTGGCAGCGGCGAGGGCGGAGTCGATGCCTTTCACGGCCATGCCTCGGGTGAGGACTTGGAAGGGAGCGGGGGCGTTTGTTTCGGAGGCGTATTTGGATAGCGCCTTGTGGAGTTCGCTGGGTTGAGTGCAGGCGATGACTTCGACGACATCGGAGCCGTAGGGCGGGCCGATCTCGATCTCGAATCCGCTCTTGTGGGTGCCTGGGATGTCGATGGCTTTATTGGCAGGAATGAGGGTGTTTCTTGAGAAGCGGTTTGGAAAGAGGACGACGGTGGTGCCGTCGCTCTGGTGGCAGAGAACGGCGATGTGGCACTCGCGCGCGCTGCGCACGCGGAAGGAGACGGTTTCTTTTTCAGGATAGGCCCGGCGACCGTCCACGGTAAAAATCTCGATGGGAAAATCCCTCGGCACTTTGGCGAGACGGTCTTTGGCGATCTCCTGCACATTGGCGAGGCTTTGCTCGACATTCTGGGGATTGATGACGCCATCGATGGGCTTGGCTGCTGCATCGGCTGGATCTGGCCAGATTTTTGCACGCACTTGGGAAGCCGGGATGGCGATGCGGGCTTTCTTGACCTCGCCGCCTTCAAGCCATGCCAACTCGGCATAGACGGTGACCTCGTCGCCACTGGCGTAGAAGCGCCCACGGATGATGCCCTTCACGCCTTCGATGGTGACTTTTTCAACGCCAGTTCCTGGCTCCAGAATGCCTTTGCCTTGGAATTTGCCTTCCATCTGGAGATCGGCCAAGCGGTCGCGGGTCACGACCTTGAATTTCCCGGATTCACCGAGTGCGATCTCCAACTCGTCGCGGAGCATGGAGGAGAACGGCGACTGGAGGTCGGTGTTCTCATAGTTGAAGCTGCCGACGGCGATGTTGACCGGCCCGGCGGGCGACTCCGCCGCGAGGTTGTTGGCGAGTTTTTTGAAAGGATCGTCCACGGCAGAAGCCGTGGAGAAGTAAGGAAGAAGTAGGTAGAAAGAAAAAACGAGTATGGAAGCGGAGTGGCGAAATGGACGGGCGGTTTTCATCGGTTTGGTTTCCTACTTCATACTTCTGACTTCTTACTTTTTTTACTGCAGGTCTTGATCGGCTGTTGGTGCGATGGTGGTCTCGGAATCGACTTCGAGGCCATAGATGCGCTCGGCATCGAGCTCTGCGGCGCGTGTTGCCTTGAGGCGCTCGCGCGGCCCAGCCTTCTGCCAAATCTCAGGAAGTTTGGGAGCGGATTCTTCGGTGGGCTTGACTGCGGCTTGCACGACGGATGGCAAAAGAAGGCCGGATGACGCTGCGAGAGACGCGACAAGGAGGAAATGCGGGATTTTTTTCATAACAGCGCCGAAATTATGAGAGCGATCCCTACGCGTAAACAGGCAATTCAACGAGCGGTTGAATTCGCCTGCTGAACGGTAAAAAAGCGGGAATGAGTGGCTTCTGCCTTCGCGCTACGCGCCTACGGCGTGACGGGTCCGCCTTTATACTGCGCGGCTGCGGCAGGACATATCAGCAGTCGCCTTTTACGACCAAGATAGCCGTGCAACCTATTTTAGACTCACTTGCACTCGCGGCTCATTTCTTTGAGGACGAGGTCGAGGGGGCTGCCGGTTTGGGGGGCGAATTGCTGGCGCATGATTTCGACGGTGCGGAGGGCGCGGGATTTTTGGCCTTTTTCGATGAGGGCGCTGACGAAGGGGATGCCGACTTCTTTTACGAAATTGCCGCCGCCTGTTTTTCCGATGGTGCGGAGTTGGGAGTGGAAGACGAGGGCGGCTTGGTCGATGCCTTCGGTGGCGAGGGCCTCGCGGACGCGGGAAGCGGCGGCTTCGCAGCTGAGATCGGCGCGCTTGCCGAGGTTTTGGGAAAGGATGCGCTGCTCGGCGGCTGTGGCTTGGGCGGAATTTCCGCTTTGGCGCAGCAGGGCGGCGACGGCTTTTTGATGGACGACTTTGGAGTCGGGGTCGCGGGAGAGGGCTTTTGCGGCCTGTTCGTGGACGCGAATGCGGCGCTCGAGGGGGGCGCCGGATGTCTCCAGAAACTCAGTCCATCGCATCCAGGCGTCGGGATTTTGCGCGCAGGTGCGTGTGGCATTTTCAAGCGCGGCGGCGGCGCGGGCGGTGTCGCCGGATTTCAAAAAGATGCGTGCCATGGCGAGGTCGTTCGTCGAGGCGAGGAATGCCGGGGTGCTGCGGAAGCGGGCAGCGAGTTGGCGGAGGTCGTGGTCGCTCACCGGTTCCCATGTGCGGGGATCGAAGGCGATGCCGGTGACGAGGTTCTGCTCGGGGTCGCGCCCGCAATCGAGTTCCCATTTGTTCGGAGCACCCATGTATCCGAACCAGGCGTGGCCACCGTTGCTGCCTTGGCCATTGAAGAGAACGGTGGGGAGGCCGAGCGCCTTGCCGGTGTAGGCGGCGAAGTAGGCCTGGTCGATGCAGATGCCGCCGTTTTTTTGGATGGCGGCGAAGGTGTAGGGGCTCTGGGTCCAAAAGAAGCGTCCTTGTTTGATGCGGTCTTCGCGGTAGCGGATCGATCTGAAGGCACGGCCGAAGACTCCGACATGGAACGAAATTTTTTCTTGGGCCCAGGCGGTCTCGGAGGGAGGAAGGAAGGCATCGACAACAAAAGTCAGTTGGCCAGCGGTGAAGCGGCGCAGGTTGAGGAGGAGTCGACCGCGCTCATTGGCATCCAAACATCGGCTGAATTGCTCTGAGGCCGATGGAATGTCCTTAGGCACCAGATCGGGACGGACCTGCTGGTGGGGCCAGTGGGGAGGCAGCGCGGAGTCGTTCACCACGGAGATGGCGATGGCTAGGTCGGCATATTCGCGCCATTTCGAGGGATGCGCCTCGTGGATGGAGCGGAGGTTTTTCAAGACGAGCGGGGCGAAATCCCGCGAGTCCCATGTGGAAAGGAATGAGCGCAGAATCTCAGGATCGGCCATGATCGCGGAGGTGAGTGGTGTGCCGGCAATGTCGCCGAGCTGGCCAGCTGTGGAGGGTGCACCCGGAGGGAGAAGCTTTTCGGAAACGGCCTGGCGCACATTCGACGCTGAGTTCAATGCGGCGACCTCTTCCGGGCGTAGCGGTGCGGCATCCGGTGGTGGCACGACTCCCGGCGGACAGAGGATGATTTCACCCGAGCCGCTCCGGCGGAGGAAATGGCGCTGCACGAGAGCGCGCTCCTCGGATGCGACATCCCTCGAAAGCAGTTCGCACCAGCGCCAGAGGTCCATCCACTGCACGAAAGCGGCATTCTTTGCGGAGGAGGCGTTTTTTTCAGGGCTGTAGGCACTGGTCAGTGCGCTTTCGAGTTCCTTAAGCGATGCGGCGAATCCCTGCTCGAGCACCTTGCGGCGGTCTTCCGCCGTGGGCGCCACTGAGGGGTCGAACGCGCGGGCTGTGGGGATCGCGAAGAGGACGGAAAAAGCCGCCAGATAAAGAGCCTGACTGACTCGGCGGGTCGGAATTTTTAAAGGATCAAACACGCTTGGGCGCCGGGGCCGTGGACGCCTTGGATGAGGATGCCTTCGACATCGGCCGTCTTGGATGGACCCGTCACCCAGATGAGGTTGGGATCGTCCGGCATGGCGGCGAGGGCATCGGCGATGGTGCGGTGAATCTCGGCGCGGCTTACCAAGGCGATGTGATGCCACGGGGCAAGAGCGGCAAGGCGGTCGGGAGTCGATTCGTCGCTGAGAATGATGGAACCGGATTCTGCAATGGCGCCAGCGGCCGGCGTGAAAGCGGCGTCGATCTCGTTGACTCTGGCGCGGGTGTATTCGGAAGTGACTTCAGAGAATTCCGAACAGAGCGCGGCAAGGCGGGTCAGCGGGGCTGGAATGTAGACGGTGCGGACGCCTTGGCTGCGAAGCCAAGCGGCGCAGGACTCCATGTCGGTGAAGCATTTTGTGCCGGTGGCTTCGGCCCGTTTCTGGAAGAGGGCGAGGGAATCCGCCTCGGCTGCCAGCCAGTGCGGCTCGGCGACATCTTTTGAGAAAACAGGGCGGGCGGTGCGTTCGGGCAACGGAGCGAGGGCTGCACGGACGCTGGAGAAGATTTGTTCGCGGGCGGTGCTCATTTTTTACGGCGGTCTTTCATCCAGGAGCGGAACTCACCGCCGCGCCACTCGGGGAGCGTGCGGGTTTTCAGCCAGGGTTGCAGGTAGGGAAGCGGAAGTTTTTCCAGCGGGACGAGGTTCATTACCTTGTTGCTCTTCATCGCGAAGCGCCAAAGCATCGGGCTGGAGGCCAGCTTGGCAAATGCGCCCATGGGTGGGGTGCCAGGCGACGGGGCGTGTTCCTCGTGACCGCGGTTGCGGAGTTTGAGCAGCAGGTCGGGGATGGGGATATCCACCGGACAGACTTCATTGCAGGCGCCGCAAAGGCTGGAGGCTTTGGGTAGATCGGCGAGTTGTTTGAAGTTTTTGCCAGCGAGAAGAGGCGAGAGAACGGCTCCCACCGGACCGGGATAAACACTGCGGTAGGCGTGGCCGGAGGCTTGGCGGTAAACGGGACAGACATTCAAACAGGCGCCGCAGCGGATGCAGCGCAGGATTTCACGGCAGTCGGAGGCGAGAATCTGCGAGCGCTCGTTGTCCACAAAGATCACATGCATCTCCTGCGGGCCGGAGGGCCTGTCGGTGCGGGCGGGGCCGTTGATGAACTCGGTGTAGACAGTGAGTTGCTGGCCGGTAGCGGAGCGGCCGAGAAGGTTCAGAAGAACGGCGAGTTCGGCATCCGAGGGGATGACTTTTTCGATTCCCACGAGGGCGATGTGGATTTTCGGCGCGGCGAGGCAGAAGCGGGAATTACCTTCGTTGGTGACCAGCACGAGGCGACCAGTCTCGGCTGAGACAAAGTTCGCGCCGGTGATACCGGCATCCGCTTGCAGGTATTTGTCCCGCATGAAAACGCGGGCGCGGCGAGTGATTGTTTCCGGGTCGTCGTTGTAGTCGCCGAGGCCTTCGCGCTCGAAGCTCTTCGCGATATCGCGCCGGTTTTTGTGGATGATCGGCTTGACGATGTGGCTGGGGTGGTCGCCATCGATCTGGATGATGTATTCGCCGAGGTCGGTCTCGACGGACTCGATGCCCACGGAGCCGAGGTGGTCGTTCAGATGAATCTCCTCGGAGATCATACTCTTCGACTTCACGACCTTTTTGGCGCCGGCTTTCTGAAGAATATCCGACACGGCGCGGCAGGCGTCCTCCGCAGTGACGGCGTAGTGGACATGGGCACCCTGGCGTTTCAGGCTTTGCTCGGCTTGCTCGAGGTAGGTATCGAGGTGCTCGATCGCGTGCTGGCGGATCTGGCCGGCGAGGCGGCGGAGATCGTCGGGGGCTGAGTAGTCCGTGCCAAGAACGGTGTAACGCTTCTCTGTGCCGGCGGCGCTGTTGCTGTGGACGGCTTGTTGAACGCCCCGGTCGAGGCGGCGGGCGAAGAGTTCGACTTTTTGTTCAGCCATGACGGTGGAGGGCGCTTTGGAGGATTTGCACGAAGTGGAGTGTTTTGACCGGCTGCCCGCCGCGATCGGCTAGGCCGCCGAGGTGCATGAGGCAGCTCATGTCTCCGGAGACTATAAAGTCGGGATTGGACGCTGTCATGTGCTCAAGTTTTAAACATCCCATGGACGAGGAAACATGAGGGAAGCTTACCGAGAATGTCCCACCGAAGCCGCAGCACTGTTCGGCTTCGCCGAAGGGAATCACCTCAAGGCCGTCGATGGACTGGAGGAGCTTCAGAGCTGCCTCGCCGCTGCCGGTGCCGCGCGTGTGGCAAGCGCGGTGAAAGGCGATACGGGCTGGAAAACGGCCGGGCCATTTTTCGATGCCGAGGCCATTCACGAGAAAATCGGCAAGCTCCCAAGTGCGGTTGGCGAGTTTTTGCACAGTCGGGAGGTCTTTTTCCTTCTCGAATTCAAGCGGGGCGCCGTGGAAGAGCATCGCGGCACAAGAACCGGATGGCACGATGACCGGCTTGTCCCCCTCAAAGACGCGTGTGGTGTGGCGCATGACCTCGCGCGAGGCCGGCCAGTCGCCGCAGTTGAAGGCCGGCTGACCGCAGCAGGTCTGGTTCTCTGGGAATTCGACTTCGCAGCCGGCATGTTCGAGCACTTCGACGGTCGCTTTTGCTACATCGTCGAAAAAGGCGTCGCAGAGGCAGGTGGCCATAAGCTGAACGGTGCGACCGTTGGGGCGGGAGGGGCTGTGTGTCATGAAAGTGCGGATTGGATTTGGAGGAAACGCTGGACCTTCTCAGACCATGTTACGCTGCGAACAGGCTCGTGGATTTGAGGATTGCAGGAATTGCGCAAAATTTCGCGTCCCTCAGCGAGGGATTTGATTTCTGCGGTGGCGATGAGCTGGGCGATGATGTTGCCCGAAGCCGTCGCCTCGACGGGGCCTGCTTCCACGCGGAGACCGGTGGCGTCGGCGGTCATTTGATTGAGCAATGCATTGCGGCAACCTCCACCGACGACTTGAAGGGTGTCCGGCAGATTCGGAATCATGTTTTTCAACCTCTGAATCATGAGGCTGTATTTGACGGCGAGGCTCTCCAGGATGACGCGGATGATTTCGGCCTTGGATGCCGGAGTGGGTTGGTTCGTTTTTTTGATCCAGTCCAAGATGGCCTGAGGCATGTCGCAGGGTTTGCCAAACTCTGGCGCATCAGGGTCGATCAATGCCGCAGCGTTGGCGTTTCGAGCCATCTCGACCATTTCGCCATATTCTATCGCATGACCCTGTTCGGCCCAGACGCGGCGGCATTCCTGGAGGAGCCACATGCCTGCGATATTGGTTAGGAAGCGCGTGGTGCCCTCGAGGCCTTGTTCGTTGGAAAATTTTGCATCGAATGCTTCTTGGCTGAGGACCGGCGCGGCGAGCTCGATCCCTAAAAGCGACCATGTGCCGGAGCTCAAAAAGAGAGGGTTCGAGCGCGATGGCACGCCAGCCACGGCCGACGCGGTGTCGTGGCTTCCGCAGGTAGTGACTTTGACGCCCCTCAGACCTGTTGCTGCGGCGAGCGCGTCAGTAAGTTCGCCAAGGATGACGCCCGGTTCGGTGATCTTTCCCAAGATTTGCGTGGGGATTCCGAGTGTCTCTGCAAGTTCGGCATCCCATTCAGCCGTGCCCGCGCGGAGGAGGCCGGATGTGCTTGCGATGGTCCGCTCGATGGCCCTAACGCCACAAAGCCGATAATTCAGGTAATCCGGCATGAAGAGCAGGCTCTGCGCTTTTTTCAATGCCTGCGGCGTCAGCCTGGACTCAGCCATGAGCTGGTAGATCGTATTAAAAAACAGCGGCTGAATCCCCGTGCGGCTCCAAATTTTTTCTTCGCCGACAAGACGGGCAGCTTCAGGAATCATGCCATCCGTGCGGGAATCCCGATACATCCAAGGTTCGTTGAGAGCCACGCCATCCCGCCCGATCAAGGCGTAGTCGACACCCCAAGTATCAACCGCCACGGAGACGATATCCCCTCCGAAACGCTCACCGGCGGCAGCGAGGCCCTGTGTGATTTCTTTAAAAAGCCCCTCCGCATCCCAATGCCAGCCGTCGGCCGTTTGCAGGCCACTGTTTGGAAATCGCGCTGCCTCCTCGATTTCGAGTCGGGATCCATCGAAATGCCCGGCCATGACACGCCCACCTGAAGCACCCAGATCGACAGCCAGAAAGGTTTTACGGGCGGCACTCATTCTGCCACCTCCAAGCGCACTCCCTGCGAAATGACAGCATCGCGCACATCATCCTGCGGGGGAAAATCAGTGATCCAAAAATCCACATCGGAATTCTTGGCGAAGAAAAAACTCGAGGACAAGCCGGCTTTTGTGTGATCGGCCAAAAGAACCACCTCCGGGGTCCTTAAAACAACCTGCCTTTTGAGTTGGGCCTGCTCCTCGGTGGCGTCGCTGAGCCCGAGTGAGGGGTCGAGTCCACGGCAGGAAATGAAAGCCGCATCGATGCGGTGCATTTCGAGACCCTGCATAGCCGCCCAGCCAGTGCAGGAGAGCGAAGCCTGCGCCAAGCGACCGCCGAGAAGACACACGGAAATGTGGTTTTTTTCTGCCAGGGAAAGGGCGGCTTGGAGCGAATTCGTGATCACCGTGAGCGGCTTGTCGGGAAGAATCGCGGCCAGTTGAAGGACGGTTGTGCTGGCATCAAAATAAACTGTGCTTCCCTCGGCCACGCGGGCCAGCGCGGCGCGGGCGATGCGCGCCTTTGCGGATGCATTCTGCGCCATGCGCTCGCGCATAGGGAACTCCCGCCGGCTCACATCCAATCGCAAAGCCCCGCCGTGCGTGCGCACGAGTTGACCATCCGTTTCCAGACGCTCAAAATCACGGCGCACGGTTTCTTCGGTAACACCAAGTTCGGCGGCGACCTCTGCGGTTCGCACGCTACCTCGGGCGTTCAGACATTCGATCAATTTGCGATGGCGTTCCAGAGCGAGCATTGGCTTTTTCTTTGTTTAGATCATTTTTTATTCGACAAACAATAAAAAACCAACAAAAACACAGCCGATGCCAACAACAAACCCCACCCCAACCACCATGAAACATGTCACCATGCACTGGAATCCCGCCGACCCCGTCGCGCCGAATTCCGTGGAAGAACTCATTCACCGCTCGAACTGCCTCGGCACCGACCAGCGGATCACCAACACTGGCGGAGGCAACACCTCGTCCAAGATTTCCGAAAAAGACCCGCTGACCGGCGAGATGGTCGAAGTAATGTGGGTGAAAGGCTCCGGCGGCGACTTGCGGACCTCGAAAAAAGAAAACTTCTCCTCCCTCTACCAATCCAAACTCCTCGACCTCCAGCGCGTGTATGCAGCTCGCGCCGAGAAGGGCCTGAAATCCCCCGCCGAAGACGAAATGGTCGGAATGTTCTCGCACTGCACCTTCAACCTGAATCCCCGCCCCTCCTCGATCGACACGCCGCTCCACAGCTTCATCCCGCACGCCCATGTGGACCACACGCACCCGAACGCCGCCATTTCCGTGGCCGCCTGCGCGAAGAGCATCGAGGTGACGAAAGAAATTTACGGCGATGAAGTCGTGCACATTCCTTGGATGCGCCCCGGCTTCGAACTCGGACTCGCCATGCAGGAAGCCTGCAAAAATCATCCCCAAGCCAAAGGCTTCATCATGGGCCAGCACGGCCTCATCAACTGGGGAAAAACCGGCCGCGAGTGCTATGAACTCACTCTGGAGCTGATCGAAAAAGCCGCCGAGCATATTGAGAAAAAGCAGGCTGAACGAGGCGGCGAGGCTGCCATTTTCGGCGGAGCCGTCCAAGCCGCCCTGCCCGAGGAAAAGCGCCGCGAAGTCTTTGCCGCCCTCCTGCCATGGCTTCGCGGTCAAGTGAGCCAAAAGAAACGCTTCATCGCCACAATCCAAGACGACGAAAAAATCCTGCGCTTTGTGAATTCGAAGGACGCTCCGCGCCTTGCGGAACTTGGCACCAGCTGCCCAGACCACTTCCTTCGCACGAAGATCAAGCCACTCTACATCGGCACTGCACCAAAGGCGGATACTCCTGTGGAGGAGAGTCTGAGATAAGACCCATTGCAATACCTGCAACTGGAGCCTTAAGTGGAACACCTGCCCAAGAAGCTTTCGACATCGAATACTGGGCTCTTGAGGAGGCCAAACTCCGCCGCATGCCCGCCGACAAGGAACTCGCCGGCCGCGTTGTCATAGTGATCGGTGCCGGCAGCGGTATCGGCCGCGAAACAGCCCTGCGCCTGGTTCGCGAGGGTGCGCACATCGTTTGCGTCGATCTCAATCAAGCTGCGGCACAAGCCACGGCGGATGAAATCCTCGCCAAAACCGGTCTCGGAATCGGTGTCGCCGGAACCGGCATCTCAGGCTGCGGATCGGCTATCGGCCTTCAGGCGGATGTCACCAAGCGCGAAAGCATCCGCGCCATGCTGAATCAGGTCATCCTCGCCTACGGTGGATTCGATTCGATAGCCGTCACAGCCGGCATTTTTGTGCCAAGCGACACGAGCGGCCACATCCCCGACGACAAGTGGGCACTCACCTTCAATATCAATGTCACCGGCAGCTACCTCGTCGCCGACGAAGCCGCGAAGGACTTCAAAGCCCAAGGCCTGCGTGGATCGATGGTTCTCACCACGAGCGCCAACGCCGCCGTCGCCAAAAAAGGCAGCGTCGCCTACGACACCTCAAAGGCCGCCGCGAACCACCTCGTGCGTGAACTCGCGATAGAACTCGCCCCGCTCGTGCGCGTCAACGGCGTAGCCCCCGCCACAGTCGTTCAAGGCAGCGCCATGTTCCCGCGCGACCGCGTCATCGGCTCGCTCGCAAAATATGGCATTCCCTACACCGACGACGAAGCCACCGATTCGCTCACAACCAAGCTCGCGCAGTTCTACGCCGACCGCACACTCACCCGCTCGCCGATCACCCCGGCCGACCAGGCGGAAGCCTACTTCCTCCTCATCGCCGACAGACTATCCAAAACAACCGGACAGATCGTAACGGTGGATGGCGGTCTGCACGAAGCGTTCCTGCGTTAATCCCAAGGAAAAATCCCAACTCAAAAAGGCAGGGCAGCGATGCCCTGCCTTTTTCGCATCCCGATGATCAGTATGGCGCACCTGCACGCGGTTGCGTTAGTTTTTAAAAATAATCATGTCTAAACCTGCCAAGCTTCCCTTCCCGCAACTAGTGCGGGCCTTTTGGAGTCCGTATCTGCGTTTGCTCGGATACATGAAGCCCTACAGGAAGCGGTTTTTTCTGGGTATTCTCTTTGGCGTGCTCGCTGGCATCGTGAGTGGATCGTTGACACTGGTCATCCTGAAGGCCGGGGAATCCATCGGCGTCAAAGTCGACAAATCAGCCCTTGTGCCAGGGGCGATCTCGAACGACGGCCCTGGTATCGAGGGGGTGATCTGGATAAGCCTACTCATCCCGCTGGTTATGGTTCTGCGCGGACTTTTTTCCTACCTGAATGTCTACTATCTTGCGTGGGTCAGCCTGCGTGTTCTGCGCGACATCCGCACCCAGCTTTTCTCTCATCTGATGTCGCAGTCGCTCGATTTTTTCAATCGGGAAAAGGCCGGTAAGCTCATGTCGCGGGTCATGAGTGACACACGCGTCACGCAGAACGCCCTGACCTCGATTTCGGGTGATATCATCAAGGATCCGATTGCTATCCTCACGCAAGTTGGCGTGCTTGTGGCGATCGATTGGAAGTTCAGCCTGACCACGCTGGTGCTTTTTCCGCTCTGTATTGTTCCCGTCGTTTTCTTCGGACGCAAAGTTCGCCTGGCGGGCAAGGCCGAGGAAAAAGAAGCGGCGCAAATGTCGATCATCCTCCAAGAAACTTTTGCAGGCGTCAGGGTCATAAAAAGCTTTGCCCGCGAGGACTACCAGACCGCACAATTTGCGAAGTCCAGCGACACCCAATGCCGCAATAGCCTTCGAGTGCGCAGAAGTTCCGACATCGTCCAGCCCCTCATCGAATCCGTCGCAGCCTTCGGGGTCGTTTTGGCCATGATATATGTCTACTATTACGACATCAGTTTCATCAAATTTGCCGCCCTCTGCGGGGGGATTTTCATGCTCTACAACCCCGTGAAAAATCTCAGCCGCATTCCGATGCTTATGCAAAAGTCGATGGTCTCGGCAGAGAATGTTTTTTCTCTCATGAGCATGACGCCCAGCATCACGGACAAGCCTGGCGCCAAGGTTCTCACGCATTGCGAGGGCCGCATCGACCTGGAGAATGTGAGTTTCGACTACGGCACCGACAAGGCCGCCGTTCAAAATGTGACCCTCCATATCGAGCAGGGGAAAAAATACGCACTGGTTGGAGCAAGCGGCGCGGGCAAGAGCACGATCCTTTCGCTCATTATGCGGTTCTACGATCCCCAACACGGCGTGGTGCGCCTCGACGGCACTGACCTACGCGATCTCGCTCAGCACTCGCTCCGCGAGCAGGTCGGCATGGTCACGCAGGAGACATTTTTGTTCCACGACACGATTTTTGAAAACATCCGCTACGGACGGCTCGATGCGACGAAGGACGAGGTCATCGCCGCCGCCAAATCCGCCTTCGCGCACGACTTCATCATGGCCCAACCAGACGGCTACGAAACCATCGTCGGCGACAAGGGCTGCATGCTGAGCGGTGGACAGCAGCAACGCCTTGCCATCGCCCGCGCCCTGCTCAAGAACGCACCCGTCCTTCTCCTCGACGAGGCCACATCCGCACTCGACTCCGAAAGCGAGCGCATGGTGCAGGCCGCTCTGGAGCGCCTCTCCGAGGGTCGCACCGTTGTCGCCATCGCCCACCGCCTCTCGACGATTCTCAAATCCGACTGCATCGTCGTCATGGACCACGGCCGCATCGCAGCCACCGGCCGCCATGAGGAACTCCTCGCGAAATCCGACCTCTACCGCAGCCTCTACGAACTCCAATTCCATCACAGCGAGGGCTCCGTGCCTTCACTCACCGTGTAATGAACCTCCAGCCATGGATGCGACCGGAGCACCTCGCTCCAGGCGACACCAAAAGCCTGCAAGGCGATTGGAGCGGACTGGAATTGCACGCGATCCGCTCAACAGCCGATCCATTTTTCGAAGCCGCCTTCCGCGCGCTCTGGAAGGAATTCGGTGCAGCAGGCGAAATGGAGCAGGAGGAAGTCATTGCCGAGCGAATGAAATGGCATCCCTCGCAAATGCACGACGAAGCAGCTCTGCTTTATGCCATGCAACTCATCACCCGCAACGGCGAGTTTGTCGCAGTGAGGGACCACACAGCCATCCTCCTCGCAAACGAACCCGGCGCCATCGTGCACCTCTCGCACAATCTGGTTGCCCCGGCATGGAGGCGCAGCGGAATCGCCGGTTGGCTCCGCGCCCTGCCAGTCTCGACCGCGCGCGAGGCCCTCGCGGCCGCAGGCCGTCCGCCCGATGCCCCGGTCACGCTGGTCGGCGAGATGGAACATTTCAATCCCGAGTCCGAAGCAACCGGAATCCGCCTCACAGCCTATGAAAAAGCGGGATACAAAATGGTCGACCCCTCACTCGTGGACTACCGGCAACCGGACTTCCGCGACCCGCGAATCATCGACCAGGAAAACGGCCCGCAACCCATCCCCCTCTGCCTCATGCTGCGCCGCATTGGCATGGTGAATGAGGATTTTGTCAGCGGCGCCGAGGTGTGCCAGGTCGTCACCGCCCTCTATAAAATGTATGGCCGGAGCTTCCGGAAACAGGACATGCAAGCCGTCTTCGAAACCCTCAAAAACTACCCGCCGCCGCATACCCGCATCCCACTCGTGCCCCCAACGCGGGCGGTGAAGAATCATCCTAAGCAGGCGCGGCTTGCAGGTGTGCAGGGATCCCCTTAGTTTATAGTCATGAGTGAAATCATCTTCGAGGTTCAGGAAGACGATATAGATGGCGGCTATGTCGCCACAGCCTTGGGATATGGCATCGTCACTGAAGGCGGCACTCTCGAGGAATTGCGTGAGATGGTTAAAGAATCAGTGCATTGCCACTTTAGTGATCACGCTATCGGTCCTAAGCCTAGAGTGATTAGACTTCACTTTGTTCGTGATGAAGTTCTGGCAGCGTGAGGACGCCTCGCAATGTCTCTGGCTCGGATTTGATCAAATCGCTGCAGGTCCTGGGCTACGAAAGCAGCCGACAGGTCGGCTCCCATATTCGCCTGACCACCCAGCTTGACGGCGAGTATCACATCACTGTGCCCAACCACGCACCGCTACGGCTCGGCACCTTTAAAAGCATACTCAAACTTGTTGCTGTTCACCACACTTTGACTGTTGAAGAGTTGCTCGAGAAACTTGACCTATAGGCGCTATCAGATCGGAAATAAGTCCTGCAGCCGAGGTTCCATTCACTCCCATGAAATTCTTCTATGACCCCGGATTTGCGGCGCCGATTGGCGAGCACATCATGCCAATGCGGAAGTTTGCGCTCGTCGCCGGCGAGGTGCGGGCCTGGTTGCCGCAGGTCATCATGGAAAAACCGGAGCCGGTGACGGGGGAGGATTTGTTGAGGGTCCACACGGCCGAGTATGTCGATGCGGTGAGAACCGGCGCGCCCCGTGAATTGGCGGAGTCGCAGAAATTCCCTTGGAGCGAAGCGCTCTATCCGAGCGTTTGCCTCACCGGCGGCGGAGTGCTGGCGGCGGCGCGGAGTGCGTTGGAGAGCGGTGCATCGGCGGCCTTGGCCAGCGGATTCCATCACGCCTGCGCAGATCACGGCGAGGGCTTCTGCACTTTCAACGGCCTTGTGGTGGCGCTGGAGGCTCTGCGCGCGGAAGGCAAAATCCGCACGGCAGCCATTCTTGACATGGACCTGCACTATGGAAACGGCACGGCATCCCTCGCGGCATCCCGCCCTTGGCTGCGGGCGCTGTCGATTTACGGCAACGATTATTGGAACAACCAACCGTTCCGCGATGTGCGCGAGCGCCAGCACATGGACGGCCCGAATCATTTTTCCGTTCCTTTGATTCCGTCTGGAAAAAGCGACAGCGAGGTTCTCCTCGAAACGATGAAGCGGCATCTGCCTTGGCTGATCCAAGACGGCACGCCGGACATCCTGCTCTACCAAGCCGGCGCCGACCCACTGCGCGACGATCCCTACTCCCCGCTTCAACTCACGCACGATGACTTGGAAGCGCGCGACCGAATGGTCTTCGAATTCGCCAAGGCCGAAAAAACCCCCATCGCATGGGTGCTGGCCGGTGGATACTGCCCCGAAATCGAAAAAGTCGTCCGCGCTCACTTGAACACGGCGCGGTCCTGCTGGGAGGTTTTTGGAGAAAAAATCGGCCGCAGCAGCATGTAGAGTTCGGCACCTTTGGCGATTTTAATAAAATATCAAAAATCATTTGTAAAATTACAAAACTGATTTAAAAGATCAAATATGATCTCCAATGAACTCCTGCTTGAAACGCCCGTCGAGCAACTGGAGGCGATTGCAAGGCGGTTCAAGGAATTGCGCTTGGCGGCCAATGTGAGGCAGGCGGACTTGGCCAAGCGCTCGGGCGTAGGGATCGCAACGATCCGCCGCTTCGAGGCGTGCGGGAATATTTCCGTGCTGAATCTTGCGCGATTGATGACCTATCTCGGGCATCCCATGGATGCGGCAGGGGT
>JAPLTI010000108.1 GCA_026398285.1 Verrucomicrobiota bacterium | reverse complement strand
CGCCCTGAGGGCTGGCCGGACCTGGAAGCTGCAACCCCGTTCCCTCAGCTCCCGGTTCACCGGTTGCACCAGATCACCGGGGATTTCATCGGCCATCTTCTGCGCCTCCGAAATCAACACCCGGAAACGCTCCAGCATGGTCGACATGGCGGCGGTGTGCGCTTTGATCTGATCCTCCAACGGAGCCGCGTGGGGCGTTTCGAAGACGATCTCGAAAGGCCTTGGCTTCTGCGTGGGCGGTGCGCCGAGGATGCCTGTGTAGCCTTGCTCGATGATGCCCATATTGGCTTGGAAGTTGTCGATGCTGCGGTCGAAATTGCGTGGGAGGTGTCGTGAAGCCGCTTCCAATGCCGGTTCCAGCACATGCCGCGTGAGCTGATGTCCCTTGGCAAAGCCATAGATGCCCTCGCTGGTGTCATCCGTGTGCAGAGCGATGATGCCATCGAAAGCGAGTCTCATGAGCTGGCCTTCCAGCATGAGCACCTCGATCTCGCTCGAGCCGCGCCAGAATTCCCGGTTCATATCCGCCCCGCTCTTCAGCCAGCGGGCGTTGCGGGAGAAGCCCCAGGGATTGCAGACCGGGTAGATGAACAACTCGTAGCCCAGTGCCGGAGCGGGGTTCGCGTGCAGCTCCTGGATCAGATCAAGCGCCGCCAATACGCCACTCTCCTCGTCGCCATGGACCCCCGCAAAAATCCCTACGCGCAGGAAACTGCTGCGGTCGCCGGGACCGGTGAAAAGAAAACGCGGGAGGGTTGTTGTGACTCCCCGAGGATCGGTGAACTCGAGATGCGCGGAAAAAAGACGATCCGAGCGGCTCGCAAGCTTTTCCATTCGATTCAACAAGGTGGCAACCGAGCGGCGGATGGCGGTTTCCCTGACTTCAGCGGCGTGGAGTGTTTTCATAAAAAGGATTTTGGAATCCGGCCGCCCCCGCTTTCCGCGCGGGGAGCAGCCGTTTTCAAGGGTTGTTCAGCTCAAGGGCGATAGGGTTTGTAGATACGGTCAAAGACTCCGCCATCGTTGAAGTGCTCTTTCTGGGCCTTCCTCCAGCCGCCGAAGTCCTCGATCGTCACGAGTTCGATCTTCGGGAACTTCGCCGAATACTTCGAAGCAGCGGCGGCATCACGCGGCCGGTAGTAATGGCGTCCAATGATGTCCTGCGCCTCGGGCGTGTAGAGGAACTCCAGATAGGCTTGAGCGACTTCGCGAGTGCCCTTGCGGTCCACCACCTTGTCCACCAAGGCGACGGGCGGCTCGGCGAGGATACTCAGCGAGGGAGCAATAATCTCGTATTGGCCGGGATACTGCTTCTGGATGAGATGCGCCTCGTTTTCCCACGAGAGGAAAACATCCCCCATGCGCCGCTCGGTGAAGGTGATCGTGGAGCCTCTTGCACCGGTGTCGAGCACTGGAACATTCGAATACAACTTCGAGACGAATTCCCGCGCCTTCTGCACATCGCCTCCGTTTTGGCGGAGGCCGTAGGCATAGGCCGCGAGATAATTCCAGCGCGCCCCGCCGGAGGTTTTGGGGTTTGGAGTGATGACCTTCACACCGTCTTTGGTGAGATCATTCCAATCCTTGATGCCCTTCGGATTGCCCTTGCGGACGACAAAAACAATCGTCGAGGTGTAGGGCGAGCTGTTTTGAGGCAGGCGGCTCTGCCAATCCTTCGGCAAAAGCCCCGCCTGATCGGAGATGGCATCGATGTCGTAGGCCAGTGCGAGTGTGACCACATCCGCCTCAAGACCGTCCACGACAGACCGGGATTGCTTGCCGGATCCACCATGCGACTGGTCGATGGCTATGGATTGGCCTGTTTTGGAGGCCCAGCCCTTGGCGAAGGCTTTATTGACCTCGCTGTAGAGTTCCCGCGTGGGATCGTAAGACACATTGAGGAGTGCCTGATTGGCTTGAAGGCTTGTTGCGCCTGCGATGGCAGCAAAGGCTGCGAATTGGATTATTTTTTTCATATGATCAGAAGTAGACTTGGAATTGGGTTGTGATGGCGTTGGCATCCGGACGATTGGTGCCATTTGCAGCTCCGCCGATGAAGCTGGTGTAGTCGTATTGAAGCGTGAGCTTCGCGTTGTCGTTCAGGATCCAGTTCAGACCGGTTCCAAATGTGGTGGATTGCTCGGCCTGCGTATTCGGGTCCGCATAGATCGGGAAAGCATTGGAATCGACAGTCAACTGCCCAACACGGGCCGTGAGTTGAAGAGCCCCCCACCCTCCCGTCGAGGGACTGAACTTCCGGCGCGGCGAGATGGCGCGGAAGGCGTTATCCTCACCCGTGAGCATGTAGGACGCGGCGATCTGCCAGCCGAAGTTGGTCAGGTTGGTGCTGTATTCCTGAGTCGTCGTGCTGTTGGAAGTTGTGTTGAAGCTACCGATGGTTTTGCCCTTTGAGTCCACAACATTGGTTTTTCTGACGACCGACTTGGTGGTGCTTTGGGTTCCGCTTACGCCGACTGTTGACCATGCCGCCTCGGCGTAGAGGCCGAAGGGCCCCCAGAAGTATTGGAGGTTTGGCACGAAACGCACCTGCTCACCGGGATTCGCTGCTGTGGCATTGATGGTGGACGAGCGGTATCTGAAGAACGACTGCTGGTTGGCTGTGGCATAGGTGCCGAGCCCGTTGAGCTGCGGAGCGTAGGTGACACCGGCTCCAGCGGTTAGTTTTTTCAAAGGAACGATGCTCGTCTTGGCAAAGGGAGACACTGCAAGGCGGGCTTCAAAGTCCTTCGTATTCTGACCAGGAGTCGAAACATTCGAGCTTCCGCCATCCGGCGCGCCATTGAAGATGCCGGTGTAATACTCTGCGAGCCCGTCACCCACATTTCCCCAGAGCATTGCTCCGACGGTGCGGTTTGGAACGAGATAGGTGGTGGTGATGAGATCGGTGAACCAGCGGGCATGCGCGGATTGCCAGCGCTCCACGCCGATGGGACTCTTCATTTTACCAACGCGTAGTTGCAGCGAATCGAACGCCTTGGCGCCCACATAGGCATCCTGAACCGTGGTGCTGGTGGTGTTATCCACGCCGTTCGCCTGGAAATCCGTCTGCAATTTCCAATCGAAGTTTTTGAACGCCGTGCCTTCCAGGTTCAGTCGCGCACGGCGAATGAGAAAGGTGGATGTGGCATCCGGCGTGTTAATGAATGTCCGCAACTGAGGCTGGAGAAGGCCGCCAATTTTGAATTTGAAAGCACCCTCATCGGTGACAGTTGTGGTTTCCACGGGAATGCCGTCAGGCCCGACCTCTGTGCGCGTGGTGCGAATACCGGGACTGGAAAAATTCAGCCCCTTGGAGTCCAGAGTCACCGATGGCAACTTCTCGAGCTTTTCCTTCAAAGCGTCATCGCCTGTTGATGCCGCCTGGCTGTTTTCCAGTGCCGCGACTTTTGCCTCCAGGCTTTTGAGCTGCGCCCGCAAGGAGGCGAGGTCGTCTTGAGCATGGAGCGGTTGCACATGGATGGCGCTGATCGCCACGATTCCAAGAATTCCACGCGACAGTCGCTGGGATGCCTGCGTGAAACCCGTTGGTTTGTTTATTATCTTTTTAGTCATTTTTTACTTTTATAAAAATGCCAAAAACTCCCATGACAG
>JAPLTI010000204.1 GCA_026398285.1 Verrucomicrobiota bacterium | reverse complement strand
ACCGACCGCATCAGGAGCTTGGACAGCACCCGCGCTGAACGCACCGGAATGACGCCTGAAGAGTGCCGCGCAGATGCCATAAAATCGATTCCCCTGGGCCGCTACGGCGACATCTCCGAATTTGGAAAAGCCGCAGCTTTTCTCCTCTCCGACGCCGCATCCTACATCACCGGTTCCAGCCTCGCATTGGATGGAGGCTCCCTGAAAACCGTGTAGTGAGGTTTAGGAAAGTTTACGCTCCAGAGCCTCAAAACCATCCAACTCGCCAAGAAGGTTGAATTGCGGAGATAGTTCGATATGAACACGATAGGTGGTTTGGTTTTTGTGGTAGTTCACCATTTCCACGCTGCAACTTTGTCGAGAGCGAATGGCGTCCCTAAGGGCAAGAATGGAGTCCTCGGTGGTCTCGGAACCCTGCAACAAGGAGCCCGGCTTGCGTCCACGGATTTCTTCAAAAGTATATCCGCAAAGCCCCGAGAAAGCCGGGTTGATGTCAATGACATGGCCATTCGCATCGGTGCGGACCCGTGCCGGCTCTTGGGAGATGCGGCCCAGGTTTGAAAAAAATTCCAAAATGCCCGCAACCAGCCCGGGGATGTCGTGAACTTTCGCCTCCACATCGACGGGCATTTTCAACTCGCGCATGGTTTTTGAAGTGACCGGTCCGATGCTTGCAAATTTCACGCCTTCGCATGGGGGCAAGTTGAGTGTGTGAAAATTCTCTGCCGTCGAGGAACTGGTGAAAGTGACCATGTCCGCCCCCTCCGCTTTGTAACGCTCGATGCCTCCCGACTCGTCGAAGGTCTCGGGGACCGTGCGATAGGCAATGGCTTCGTCGATGATCGCTCCGAGACGATTGAGTTCCTTCGGCAAGACATCACGGGCGCCTTCGGCACGGGCGAGGAGGATTTTGACATTGTCGAGGCTCGTTTCCTTTTGAAGGGCTGTGATGATTTCCTCGGCGACATATTTCTCCGGTTGAACATCAACTTGGAAATGGAAGGCGTTCACACGCGCGGCGGTGGCGGGGCCGATGGCTGCGATGCGCACTGCGCCTAGATCACGGGCATCGCGGTAAATTTCGAAAAAGGCATTGAAGAAGGCATCCACTCCATTCGGGCTGGTGAAAATGAGCCAATCGTAGCCGTGGGCATAGGCGACGGATTCGTAGAACTCCCTTTTGTTGGGAGCAGGTTCGATTCGGATCGTCGGCATTTCAAAGGCATCGGCGCCAAGTTCCCGGAGGCAGTTTACAAGCTCACCAGCTTGCTGGCGCGTGCGGGTCACGGCGATGCGCTTTCCAAAGAGCGGCAGGGTTTCGAACCAGTTCAGCTTGCCGCGAAGCGACACCACATCGCCGAAAACAGCAACGGCGGGAGCCTTGAATGAAGCGGCTGCGGCTTTCTCCGCGATATCGGCGAGCGTGCCAACAAGCGTTTCCTGCCTTGCCGTTGTGGCCCATCGCACCAAGGCCACTGGGGTCTCGGCTTTCATGCCAGCCTCGTGCAAACCAGCCGTGATCGTCGACAATCGGTCGATTCCCATGAGCATGACCTTGGTTCCCGGCGTGGAGGCGAGAGCTTGGTAATCAATCGAGCTTTCGGCCTTGGTCGGATCCTCATGCCCTGTGAAAATCGTCAGCATGGTATTGTGGGCCCTGTGTGTCACAGGAATCCCCGCATAGGCAGGCCCGGAGATGGCGGATGTGACGCCCGGCACAATTTCAAACCGGCAACCTGCCTCTTGGAGCATCTCGGCCTCTTCTCCGCCCCGTCCGAATAAAAAAGGATCTCCACCCTTGAGGCGGGTCACTGTTTTTCCCTCGAGGGTCTTGGCGACGATCAGCGCATTGATTTCCTCCTGCCTCAGCGTGTGTGCGCCGGCTTTTTTGCCGACATAGATTTTTTCAACACCGGAGCGCGCGTGGCGGAGAAGTTGGGGATTGCAGAGGTAGTCATAGACAAGCACATCGGCCCGCTCGATGCATGCGCGGCCCTTCAGCGTGAGGAGAAGAGGATCACCAGGACCGGCGCCCACCAGAAAACAAATTCCTTGAGACATGTTGCGTAAAACCCTGCCAGCTTCTGAGTCGTGAAGAAATCCTTTTGATTGCTGGATAATTTCGCACGAGCACACCATGCTGCTCGAATGCTCGAAGAAATCGAAAAACTTCTCGCCCTCCAAGACCGGGACCAAAAGCTCCGCACCCTCCGACTCGAACTTCAGGCCGTGCCCAACGAGGTCGCATCAAAACAAAAACTCATCGCAGACTCCGCTGCCAGACTTGAACTCTCACGCACGCGAGCCAAGGCCATCGAAGTCGAAAAAAAATCCCTCCAGATTGATGCCGCCGCCAAGCGGGACCAAATCAGCCGTTACAAAACGCAGCAACTTCAGACGCGCAAAAACGAGGAATACACCGCCCTCTCACACGAAATCTCGAACGCCGAGAAGATCATTTCAGGAATCGAAGACAAAGAACTCGCCCTCATGGAAGAGGCCGACAGCCTCGCACCTGAAATCGCCGCAGCGGATAAAATCCACGCCAACGAAAAAGCACGCATGGAGGGCCAGATCGGTCTTCTTCGCGAGAAGGAAGGAAACTTAAAAAAGCGCATCGAAGAAGTCCAACAGAGCCGCGCCGCCGCTCTCGAGGGAATCGATGAGGAACTTCTCGAACGCTACGAGCGCCTATTCGAAACCAAAAATGCGCGCGCCGTCGTTTCCGTTGAGCACGATGTCTGCACGGGTTGCCACATGAAAATCACCGCCCAGACCAGCCTGGCCCTACGCTCTGACAAATCCGTTATTTCCTGCCCCCAATGCGGCAGGCTTCTGCACCTCCCAGCCTGAAATTTTCGAGGACGGCGGCGATGACTTTTTCCATGGAGATTTCCTCCATGCAGCGGAAGTCGATGGGGCATTCGCGGAGGAAGCAGGGGCTGCATTCCACTTTTTGGCGGATGACTTTGCTGCGGGGGCTGCGGGGGCCGGTGAGGATGGGTTCTGTGGATCCGAAAATGGCGATAAGCGGTGCGCCGATGAAGTCGGCGAGGTGCATAGTGCCGGTGTCGTTGGTCAGGAGGCCACTGAGCTTGGAAAGCAGATCCATCAACTCGCCGAGTGTGGTTTTTCCTGTGAGGTCGGTGACATTTGGGAGGCCGTTTGAGATCTCGCGGGCGATTGTGGAATCGGCGGCCGTGCCGAGGACAACCCAGCTGCAATCGAGCTGTTCGTTGACTTGCTGGATAAGCATGCGGAATTTGTAGGCGGGCCAGCGTTTCGCGGGGCCGTATTCCGCGCCGGGGCAGATGCCGATGACGCAGTCCTTGCCACTCGGCTTCCAAAGCGAAATGGCAGCGGGCATGGCATCCGCTCCGCAACGGGCGGCGATGTGCCAGTAGCGGTCGGCGTGGTGGAGCGGGGTGGATTTTTTGCGAGGGATGATGACTTGGTCGAGGAACGCGGCGCGCGAGTGTCCAGCGTAGCCGACGCGGCGCCGGATGCCGGCGAGCCAGACCTCGAGGGCGGAGCGCAGGGAATTCGGAAGCAGGACGGCGGCTTCAAACTGGCCTCGCAGTTTTTCTGCGGTAGCAAAAATCGACTCGCCAGACTCGATGCCAATCACCTCGTCCACATCCCCCACCCTCTGCCAGAGACCAGCGAGCTTTTGTGGGCACAGGACGGCAACGCGGGCGTCGGGGCGGCCGAGTTTGAATGCCCGCACGGCGGGAATGGACATGACAGCGTCGCCGAGCCAGTTTGGCGAGCGAACGACGATGCGGAAGGGTGCGGGATCGGGTTCGTTAGGAGGCAAGTAGATACCCCTCCTGGCTTCGTTGATGAGGAAATTCGGCAGCGGGGTCTTCCAGCGGTTGTGAACCCAGAACCAGTCCGCCGGCGAGACGCGTATTTGTTTTTCGAGGGCTTTGTTGATGTCCAGCGTGAGTTGCTCGGGCTTATCAGCGGACCACGGGACTTCAGGACTGAGAACTACGCGCCAGCGGGCGAAGCCGGTTGTATAGATGGCGGCTGGTATCACGGCGGCATTGGTGCGGATGGCCAGCGTGGCGGAGAGCGGAGAGGTCGAGCAGAGGCGTTTAAAAAACGGCGTCCAGACACCGCTATTTCCGGCGTGTTGATCCACGAGGACACCGAGGATTCCCGGCTCGCGGAGCAGGGCCAGTGCGCCTTGGAAGCCCTCTTTGCGGTCAAAGGTCTGAACACCCAGCCGACGGCGGTCGCGATTCACGAGATCATCGACCAGTTTGTTGTGGAGAGCTTGATAAACCGTGCCGAAATGCGCCTCTGGAACCTGAAAAACCAACTGGGCGTAGAGTTCCCAGTTTCCGATGTGATTGATGGCAAGGAGCACTGGACGCCCCTTGGCGATGTTTTGCCGGATGGCGTCGAGGTTTTCGATGTGAGCAATGCGCTCGATCTCCTTCTGGGAGAGGGTTGGGATTTTTATGGCGCTCGCGACATTGGCTCCCAGAGTGGTGAAATGTTTGAAGGTGAGCGCGCGGATGGCTGCCGGGGACATTTCCGCGCCGAATGCCACGCTGAGATTTTCCCTTGCGAGGCGTCGGTAGCCGGGCAGGATGAGCCAAAGCAAAGCGCCCACCGCTTGTCCCAAAACAAAACACACGGAGAGCGGCAGGAGTCGGATAAACCCGAGGGCGAGCAATGCTAAAATGTAAACCAGACGATCTGCCATGACGGACACTTTATCTAACGGGAATCCCACGCTGACGGAAACCAATTCCATCCAACCGGGAGGCGTCGTGGGCATACTCGGAGGTGGGCAACTCGGCCGCATGTTGGCCATCGCCGCACGCCGCATGGGCTACCGCGTGCACGCCTATGAACCCCAACCCGACTGCCCGGCCGGCCAGATCTGCGATCTCGAGGTCAATGCACCCTACACAGACGCGGCAGCCTTAAAGGCCTTTGCAGAGGGGGTGGATGTCATTTCCTTCGAATTTGAAAACATTCCGCGCTCGGCAGTGGAGGCGGTGGCATCGCTACGCCCAGTGAGGCCGCGCGGCGAGGTGCTGCACGTCTGCCAAAACCGCGAGCGGGAGAAAACCTTTCTTCAAGCAAACGGCTTCCCCTGCGCTCCCTTCCGCGTGGTGGATTCCGGCAGGGCATTGCGCACGGCGCTGGCGGAAATCGGCACGCCGACCGTGCTGAAGACGGCGGATTTTGGCTATGATGGAAAGGGACAAATCAAACTCACCGGCGAAGTCGATGCCGACGAAGTCTGGAGTCAGTTTGGAGCGCCGCGCGGGGTTCTTGAAAAATGGATTCCCTTTCAGGCCGAGCTTTCAGTGGTCTGCGCCCGGGGATTGGATGGCACCATCGCCGCATTTCCAGCCTCGGAAAACATCCACACCAACCACATTCTCGACCTCTCTATCGTCCCGGCGCGTTTTGCAGCATCGATTCTGAAAACGGCGGAGGAACTCGCTTCGGAAATCACTCGCAAACTGGATGTGGTCGGCCTGCTGGCGGTGGAGTTTTTTGTGACATCCAACGGCGAACTTTTAGTCAATGAACTCGCCCCGCGACCCCACAATTCGGGACACTTCACCTTCGACGCCTGCGTGACGAGCCAGTTTGAGCAGCAACTCCGCGCTGTGTGCGGGCTTCCGCTCGGATCCCCTGAGCTTCTAAGGCCTGTCGTGATGTGGAACATCCTGGGCGATCTGTGGAAAAACGGCACGCCAGACTGGAGCGCCGTGCTCAGCGATCCTCGCGCCAAGCTCCACCTCTACGGAAAATCCGAAGCGCGCCCAGGCCGAAAAATGGGGCATGTGTGCCACATGGCCGAGACGGTTGAAGAGGCCTTGGCAGGCATAAAAAAACTGCAAGCCGCCGTGTCAGGGAAGGCCTGAAACTCAGTCGGAGACTCCGATTTTTTCAAGCAGGCGGGGAATGTCGATGTGGCGGGCCACGAGGTCCTGGATGCTCTCGATCTTCTGGGCATCGTCCGGCTGAGTCTTGATCGTGAGAGAGAAAATACGCTGGGCGATGGAGTAGCTGTCCATCGACGAAAAAACGACCGGGAGGTTGGTTTGTTGCAGCATTTCCAACAGCGAGCGGTGCGGCTTGAGATCATCTGAGAGAATCAGACCGCTGAGCCTTCGCTCGCTGAATTCAGAGGCCTCTGATATGGCTGCGAGAACGATGTCCTCGCGGTCGCCAGGCACAATCAACAGCGTGCCATGCGAAAGCTTGCGGCGAATATTGACGGCACTGACAGCGCCCATCACGACATCCGAGGCATGATTGCGGGCGAAGCGGGCATTGCAATAAAAGGTGCCGCGAATCGTAACCGCGATTTGCCGGAGGGATGGCTCGGCGAGATTTTTTTGCACAGGCATGACGCCAAGCAACTCCAACCCGAGGCGTGCGAATCCTCGACGGGCGAAATCGGCCGTCTGCTCCATTTTTTCTGGCAGAACCTTGTTCATCACAACGCCTACGACCTCCACACCCTCGCGGTCGAAGAGCGCTTTGTTGAGAGCGCCTTCATCAATCGGCAGCCCGATTCCACCTGGCACAACAAGCAGAACCTTGCTTGCAAGAATTCGAGCGACCGTCGCATTTGAAAGATCGAATACAGCCCCCACTCCGGCATGCCCGCTGCCTTCGATGATGGCGAAGTCCTTTTCCCAACTGGCCCG
>JAPLTI010000238.1 GCA_026398285.1 Verrucomicrobiota bacterium | reverse complement strand
CGAGTTCGGCGAAATGGTCACTCACGCCGAAAAACTCTCGCCGCAGGAACAATGCGCGACAGCATTGGGATTCGTCACTTTAAATCCTCCCTTTTGCAGGTCGTCGCTGAAATCGAGTTCCGATCCGCTCACAAAGAGCGCGCTCTTGGGGTCCACGACCACGCGCACTTGATTCGACTCGACCACGATATCCCGGTTCGCGGGGCCATCCACGAGGTCCATCTTGTATTGAAGGCCCGAGCAGCCGCCCCCTATCACCGCCACGCGAAGAGCGCCTTGGGGGCGGCCTTGCTTGGTGAGAATCGAGCGCAGACGGTTGCTTGCCGCATCCAGAACGCGGATGAGTTTTTCGTTACCGACCCTGAATTGGACAGCTTCCATTGATTATTAATAATACACCAGTTTTTCAACGCCGCGATGGCATTGCAGGGCTTCCACGATAGAAATCCTCATCGCCCCACTCGCCTGGAAAGCCGTAGTCAAACGGGGCGTCGCCCCAGAAGAATGGGTCGTTGAAATACGGATGGCTGTCCCACTTGCTTCCCCCGAGCTGATTGCGCTTGGAGGCCTCGTAGTAGCCGACTGATTGTCCAAGGTAGTTCACAAGAGTCGAACCAACACCGGCATCGGAGAGTTGTTCGAGTTGGGCGGTGGTGAATTTGTAGGGTGCCTTGGTGCTTTTCAGGTAGGCCACGATGGCTTTGTCGGAAACTCCTGCCTTCGCCAAACTCATGATGTCGTCAAAGTCCAGCACGCGTCCGGCTTGAACGCGCTTCTGGGTCGATGCCGGGACACCTTGTTTCGCCATCTGTGCGGCGATGCCAGCCGGTGCCAGCGACTGCGGCGAAGTCGCGCAGGAATTCAAAAGAACGGTCATGGCCACGCAGGAAATGATGACGGGAAGTAATTTCATAATCGGCCGAGAATTCTCACAAGCGGTTCAAGGTTTGCACAGCTTTTCTGCTGGAAACAAAAAGGCCATTGACGCCCCGCATCATAGTTGGCATTTTTGCCAAATAAATGATGGATTTGGAATCAGCCAAAAATACCGCATACGACAGGTCAGTCATCGTCAAAGCGATGGCTCACCCTACGCGTCTGCTGGTGATGGATGTTCTCACGCAGGGAGAGAGATGTGTTAACGAGCTCACGAATCTCGCGGGATGTGATGTCACGACACTCTCCAAGCATCTTGCTCTGATGAGGAGGGCAGGATTGCTACAGTGTGAAAAGCGCGGAGTGAGCGTCTTTTACCAGATCGCCTGTCCGTGCTTTCTGGAATTCTTCCGCTGCATCGACCTCATCAAACTGAATCAAAGCCTGCAGCAACGCTGTGAGGCTTGTTAGACGAACCTTATCATTGGCAAAAACACCAAATAAAATCTTATGAAATCCAGCGCCTTCGTTGCTTCTCTTAAACAAAATCCCACACTCAACCTCAGATTCGTGCTGCCGGATGGCGGGATTGTCCCTGCGCACGCCCACATCACCGAAGTCGGGCGTGTGGACAAGACCTTCTTTGATTGCGGAGCCACCTTCCGCAAAACCTCGTTTCTCTGCCTGCAAGCCTGGGTGGCCGACGACACGGACCACCGTCTCCCTGCTGGAAAACTTGCGGACATCATAGACCGGGCCGCTCCGCTCTTTCAGGGCGAGGATCTCGAGGTCGAACTCGAATACGAGGACGGGCTCATTTCGCAGTTCCCTGTGGAATCTCTTTCTGTCGATGGGGAGTCTGTTGTTGTTTTTCTTTCAACCAAGCACACCGACTGCCTCGCGAAGGACATCTGCCTTGCTCCTGCGCAGGAATCCGAAGGTTGCTGTTCCGGCTCCGGTTGCTGCTGATTTTTTAAAACATGACCACCAAACCTCTCGTTCTCATCCTCTGCACGGGGAATTCCTGCCGCAGTCACATCGCCGAAGGCATCCTGCGGGCTGCAGCGGGTGATCTCATCGAAGTCGCCAGCGCGGGTTCAAAACCTGCCGGATATGTCCACCCCAAATCGATCGAAGTCATGCGGGAAATCGGCATCGACCTGAGTAGTCACCATTCGAAGCATCTGGAAGAGTTTTTAAACCGCCCCGTTGATACGGTCATCACCGTGTGCGGCAACGCCGATCAAGTATGCCCGATGTTTCCTGGCCAGGTCAGGCGCTACCACTGGGGTTTCAGTGATCCCGCCCATGCTGTGGGGTCCGAGGAAGATGTTCTTGGCGAGTTCCGCCGTGTGCGGGATCAAATCCGTCTCGTCTTCGAGGCGTATGCCGCAGGTCTCCGTCAGGGGCAAGACCTCGCGAAATGAGTTCCATCCAGTTCGACGCATTCCGCAAGTTTCTGGCGGAATTCCTGGGCACCTTCGCTCTCATTTTCGCAGGAACTGGAGCGATCGTCATTAACGCCGAATCCGGCGGAGCGATCACCCATCTAGGCGTGGCGCTCACTTTTGGTCTGATCGTTTTAGCCATGATCTACACTCTCGGCGATGTCTCCGGGGCGCACATGAACCCCGCTGTGACACTGGCCTTCGCCGCTGCAGGTTTGTTCCCATTTACCAGCGTCCTCCTCTACATCGCCGCTCAGGTGTCCGGTGCCTTGCTGGCCAGCCTGACGCTCCACTTTTTATTTCCTCAAAATGTAACTCTGGGTGCCACATTGCCAATCGGCTCGCCCATGCAATCCTTTGTGCTCGAGTTTATTTTGTCTGCGATCCTGATGTTCGTCATCCTGAATGTCTCCCACGGGGCCAAAGAAAAAGGAATCACCGCCGGTATTGTCGTCGGAGCCGTCATCGCGCTCGAAGCCCTCTTCGCAGGCCCCATCTGCGGAGCCTCCATGAACCCCGCCCGCTCACTCGCCCCAGCCATCGTGTCCGGTCATCTCGAGCACCTCTGGATTTACCTGGTGGCCCCCGTCCTCGGAATGCTGCTGGCGATTCCGCTCTATCGGGTCGTGCGTCATTCCTCGGCGAGCTGAATTTTTAGACAGAATGAACAGAATTATCAGAATGGGCTCTGTTGCGGCGTCTGTTTTTCCGCAGTGACGCCGCTTTGCGGCTGAAGTTTGGGTCATGCCGGAGGATGAACCCTCCCAAGTTACGAAGCGCGTCGCCGCGCGGCTTCTGTAGCGGCTGTCTATGACTGCCGAATCCAAGGACAATCACGGCGCTCACGCAAACTACGCCATGTGCCATCTCACGGATGAGACGCCGCCGGGGTCCGACTTGTGCGGCAATGCGGATGCGGTCCCCAAGATTCTTCAGTGGTGGTAAGAAACAGTGCTCCAATGCTCATCCGCGAGCAATAATCACTACCGGCCAATAATCGACACACCCTCGGCAAACAACGATGCCAGCAAATTGACATCATCGTATGCGGAGCAAATCTTGTGGGCTTTTGACAAGCTGATCTTTGAGGCATTTGTCTGAAACAGGGCCAGACAGAGCCCAGGGCTGTGGCGGGTAGATTCGTAGAGGATGCCATCAGCGCCGGCGCCGTGGAGAGCTTTTGCCCACATCCGGGAGACGGCGTGGTCCGCCGAGAAACATGCTGCCGTTTTCGCGCCGATCGATCTGCGAGCTACTGAGTCGCTCGCGTTAAAGATTCGAAGGCCTTTGGGTTCGATTTTTACGCGGTATTGGAAACGCGATTTCAGGTCGGACTCGCTGATGGCCAAATCATCAGGCATTCGGGCGTTGAGGTCGCGGCCAAGACCACTTTCCCAAAAACAGGTCACTGGATTCGCGCCCAGATAAAGCACCCCGAAAGGCAGGTCGGGTCCGCTGAATCGCGCGGTAGTTTGAGTGAATGCGAGAGGGAGAGGGTAGGCCTTGGGATGGTTGGGCCACCAGTCCACGGGAACCGCCTGTTCCCAACGAATCTTGCGGATGTCGAACTGACTCAGAGGATTTGGTCGGCCGAGGTCTTCAACTGACATAAGCATCCGCTGCGGCGAGCATTTCCGGTTTCTTGGAGGAGTCTTGCAGGATGTGCATGAGAAAAGAGACTCCTCCAAGGTCCGTGCGGCGCGCTGTCAAGAATGCCAGGGCCGACCATGCATCGGGAATTCGTTTGAGGAGTTCGGGAATCCACTCGCGAATGCTTGCCCCATCGAGTTGAAACTCGGGGAAGTAATCGCCCCTGCGATTTTCAAACGAGATGGCGAGTATCTTTCCCTTGAGCTTGAGATTGTGGATGGTCTGGCGAGAGGCCAAGCCAAGGCGCACTTTGATTTCGTCGGATGTCAGCAAGCGTCCTGCTGTTTTTAGAACTTCGATTTGACTGTTCGTGCCTCGTTTTTTTAAGGCGCCACGGAGGGAGTCGAGATCGTTTTCCTTGGGGGGATGAATCGTGAGGTAGGACGCAAAGACATCCGCAAGATCGCCTGCGGAGAGGTTGAATCTGGCAAGCAATTGAAAAACAGATTGTTTATCGAGGCTTGGATCGAGTGCGAGCTGTTTGGACATAATGGACGAATAATTCTGATTCGTCCATTTGTCAACCCGCCCACATACGGTGTGGACTTCTAAAGCGTCGAAGCTTTTTGCAGAGCTTGGAGCGATGCCATGGCGCGGCCTTCGTTGAGGGAGGCTTCGGCGAGGTTCCATGCTGATTGGAGGTCCGGGGCGGTTCCGGCAACGACCAGGGCGGCAGCAGCGTTGATTTGGACGGCTTGGCGGCGTGGGCCGTGGTCAGAGCCATCGAAAATCGAGAGCAGGATTTTTGCGTTTTCGGCGGCATCGCCTCCGAGAAGGGCTTCGGGTGGCATTCCGGCGATTCCGACATCTTGCGGATGGATTTCAAACTCGCTGAGAGAGCCTTTATCGAGGGCCATGACCATGGTTTTGCCGAGGGGCGAAACTTCGTCGATTTGAAGGGCGTTCGGACCTGTTCCATGGGCGGCCCAGGCGCGTGTGCGGCGCAGTTTTTGAAAAACTCCGGCGTAGGTTTTGATGAGATCGGGATTGAAGACTCCCGCGAGCTGGAATTCTGGTCTGGCGGGGTTCAGTAGGGGGCCGATGATGTTGAAAATGCTGGCACTTCCGCGTTGGGCGAGAAGTTTCCTGACCGGCACAACCGCACGGAATGCGGGATGGCAGGCTGGGGCGAAAAGGAAGCAACAACTGGCCGCTTCCAAGGCTGTGGCTAGGGCCTCCGGGGGCAGGTCGATTTTTACGCCGAGGGCTTCGAGGACATCTGCTCCGCCGGATTTCGAGGTGATGCCCCGGTTGCCGTGTTTGATGACTTTGGCTCCGGCTCCGGCGACCACGAACATGGAGGCGGTCGAGATATTGAAAAAGCCCGCGCGGTCTCCGCCGGTGCCGCAGACATCGATGCAGCCCGCACCCGAAAACGGCAGCTTTACAGCGCGTTCCAGCAGGACCTCGACGAAGTCCGCGATTTCCTCCGCCGACTCCCCGCGTCTGTGCAGAGCCTGCAGGAAATCCGCCCGCACTTCGGTGGACTGCCCCTCATCGAGGAGCAGGTCGCAGGTGGTTTGTATCTCGGAGAAGGTGAGGGGATTTCCCTCTTCGACGCGTTTTGTGAGTTGCGGGAGTGTCATTCCCAAGCGGGTCTCAGGGCACTTTGACCGGTTTGAGTTTCCAAATGTCCTTCGCGTATTCGCTGATCGTGCGGTCGCTGGAGAACTTGCCGACGCGTGCTGTGTTGAGGACGGCCATTTTCGCCCAGCGAGCCTTGTCTTGGAATGCGGCGGAGACTTTTTCCTGCGCGTCGCTGTAGGCGGCGAAATCCGCAAGGCAGAGGTAGGGATCGTGGTAGATCAAGTTGTCGCGCAGAGGAGTCAGGATGTCGGCGCTTTCGTCTCCTGTGAAGTAATCCGATCCGAGCCAATCGATGATTGCGGCGAGTTCGGGATTGGCGCGGTAGTAGTCGCCGGGGTTGTAGCCCTTGGCGAGGAGTTCGTGCACTTGCTCAACGGTGTTGCCGAAGATGAAGATGTTTTCTTCACCGACTTCCTCGAGGATTTCGACATTCGCGCCATCGAGTGTGCCGATGGTGAGGGCTCCATTCAGGGCGAGTTTCATGTTGCCCGTTCCCGAGGCTTCTTTTCCAGCGGTGGAAATCTGCTCGGAAAGATCGGCTGCTGGCACAATGCGCTGGGCCAGTGAGACGCGGTAGTTTGGCATGAAGGCAACTTTCAGTTTGTCCTTGATGCGGGTGTCGGCGTTGATTTTCGAGCCAACAGCATTGATCGCTTTGATGATCCGCTTGGCCATTTCATAGCCTGGAGCGGCTTTGGCTGCGAAAATGAAAACGCGCGGCGGGATGTCGAGATGGGGGTTCTGCAGTAGACGGCGATAAAGCGCGAGGATGTGCAGAAGATTCAAATGCTGGCGCTTGTATTCGTGGAGGCGCTTGATTTGCACATCGAAGAGCGCCGAGGGATCCACTTTAATGCCGCATTCGTCGAGAATTCTGCCAGCGAGGCGCACCTTGTTGGCGTGCTTGACGGCCATGAATTCCTCGCGGAATGAGGAGTCATCAGCGAGTGGTTCCAGTTTGCGAAGTTTGTCGAGGTCGCGCTCCCACCCGTGTCCAATGTGGCGGCATATGAGGTCGGAGAGTCGTGGGTTGCAGGCCACGAGCCAGCGGCGCGGAGTGATGCCGTTTGTTTTGTTTTGGAATTTCGTTGGATAGAGGGCATTGAATTCCGGGAACAGTTGATCTTTGAGCAGTTGGGTGTGGAGGGCTGCCACGCCGTTGACTGAATGGCTTCCAACGACGCTGAGATGGGCCATGCGGACCATTTGCTCTTGGCCCTCCTCGATGAGCGAGAGGGTGCGTTTTTTGTCCGTGTCTCCCGGCCATTTGGCTTCGACTTCATCAAGGAAAGTTTTGTTTATATCGAAAATGATCTGCAGGTGGCGCGGCAGAACTTTGCGGAAGAGGCCAACGCTCCACTTCTCCAAGGCTTCTGGCATCAGCGTGTGGTTCGTGTAAGCAAAGGTGCGGCGCACGATCCCCCAAGCTTGAGGCCACGAGAGCTCCTTTTCGTCGATCAGAAGGCGCATGAGCTCCACGACGCCGATGGCAGGATGGGTGTCGTTAAGCTGGATGGCCACTTTATCCGGGAAGGTTTCCCAGTCGGTGTTGTCTTTTTCGAAGCGGCGGATGATGTCGCGCAGCGAGCAGGCGACGAAGAAATATTGCTGGATGAGGCGGAGTTCCTTGCCAGCTTCGGTGTGGTCGTTCGGGTAAAGTACCTTGCTGACCGTTTCCGCCATGTTTTTTTGCTGCACGGCTTGCTCGTAGCCGCCTCGGTTGAAAGCATCGAAATCAAATTCCTCTGGGGCCTTGGACTCCCACAGGCGCAGGAAATTCACCGTCTCGGTGCCGTAGCCGGGAATCGGAATATCATAGGGAATACCAATGAGCTTGCGGAAGTCGGACCAGACGCTGCTCGTCTTGCCAAGGCCGTCAGTGTGAGTCTCGACATGTCCGTAAATTGGGATTTCCTGCGAGTGCTGCGGACGAATGATTTCCCAAGGAGAGCCGTATTGAATCCAGGCGTCGGGGAGTTCCACTTGGTAGCCATTGCGGAATTCCTGTTTGAAGAGGCCGTATTCGTAGTGGATGCCATAGCCGACAGCGGGGAGGTCCAGCGTGGCGAGGGAGTCCAGAAAACAAGCCGCCAGACGGCCAAGGCCGCCATTGCCGAGTGCCATGTCGTATTCCTCGTCGCGCGTCTCTTCCAGTGGATGACCAAGGCTTTCCAAGGCTTCCGAGACTTCTTTCAACACGCCGGCATTGATCATGTTGTTCACGAAAAGCCGTCCCATGAGAAATTCCATGGAGAGATAGTAAACCCGGCGGACATTGCCTTCGGAGTGGACAGCGAGGGTTTTCATCATGCGCTCGATGATGACTTTTTGAATGGCCTTGGAAGTGGCGATCCACCATTCGCGGCGGGAGGCTGATACGGAATCTCGGGCGAGGCCGAATTTCAGTTGGTCGATGATTTCCTGCTCAAAGCTGATTGATTTATCCTTTTTCATAATAGAATTCCCCTTTCTCCCTTTGTATTGGACGAGTCCTGTTCCGCGAGCAAAAAGTCACTCTCCGACTTGCCAACGTGGCACGCGCAATTTGTGCCTATCCGATGAGCGCTTCGAGTTCGCCGACTCTTCGCGAAAACAAATCCAGCGTCGCCTGCACCGGCGCTGGTGTGCTCATGTCCACACCGGCCTCGCGCAGGGTTTCCACCGGAAAGCGGCTGCCCCCACTCCTGAGAAAGCCGAGATAGCGCGTGGCATCTCCGGTATCCAATACCTGTGTGGCAAGCGCAACAGCCGCCGAGAGCCCTGTGGCGTATTTGTAAACGTAGAAGGCATTGTAGAAATGAGGGATTCGCAGACATTCCAGCTCCAGTTCTTCGTCGATCGCGAAGCGCGGGCCGAAGTAGTCGGTCAGGAGCTTGCGATAAATCGTCTTGAAGCTCTCCAGGGTGAGCGCTTCACCCGCTTCCTCGGCGGCGTGTGCTTCACGCTCAAATTCGGCGAACATCGTCTGGCGGTAGAGTGTGCCTCGGATGTCGTCGATCTGGCGGTTTAAAATGAACGCTTTCATCGAGCGGTCATCGGTGGTTTTCAGCAAATGCTCGGTGAGCAGGACTTCGTTGAAGGTGGACGCCACCTCAGCCAGGAAGATCGGATACCCGTAGTTCTGGTAAAGCTGCGCTCCCCGTGCATACCAAGTGTGCATCGAGTGCCCGGCTTCGTGGGCGAGTGTGTAGACATCTGAAAAAACATCCGCCTTGTAGTTCATCATGATGTAGGGCGGACTCGAGTAAGTGCCGTAGGAAAAAGCCCCGCTGCGCTTGCCTTTGTTTTCGTAACGGTCGCACCAGCGTCCGCCGCGCAAACCATGGGCCAGTGTTTCCGTGTATTCCGAACCCAGCGGTGTGAGAGAGGCCATCACGCGCTCCACAGCTTCATCCCACGACACATTGGTCTTCACATTTTCGACCATGGTCACATAGGTGTCGTAGTGGTGGATTTCTTCGAGTTTTAGCACCCGGCGTCGGAGTTCGAAATAGCGGAAAAGCGCATCCAGATTGCCCCGCACGGTTGAGATCAGATTGTCGTAAATCGTGGTCGGCACATCGTCCGCGAAGAGTGCGGCCTCACGCGCCGAGGGGTAATTCCTCGCTCTGGCGTAGAAAACATCGGCACGCACCGAGTTGGTGAGGCTGGATGCCAGGGTGAACCGATGCTCCGAAAATTCTTTGTAGAACTGGTGGAACGCGGACTTGCGCACTGCTGGATCTCGCTGTTGGAGGAAGGAAGAGAACGAACTCTGGGTTAATTCGCGCTCGTTGCCTTCACTGTCCTTGAGCGTCCCAAAAAGCATGTCGACGTTGGTAAGTTGCGAGAATGTCTCGCTGTGTCCGCGCACGGCAGATGATCCCAGTGCCAGTAGGCGTTCCTCGGCCGCGCTCAGAGTATGCAATTTGCGGCGACGCAATTTGCGCAGCGGAATCGTCCAATCCGCCAAGGCGGGATCGGCAAGGAAGGCTTCGAATTCACCATCCGGGATTTCTTGGATTTCCGGCGAGATAAATGAAAAGGCCTCTCCGACCCGCACCAACAGGCTGTCGAGGCGGGCTTCACGGGCGAGTGCCTCGGCATTTGAGCTGTCGCCTGAAACGCTCAGTGCTGCGTATTGATTGAGCTGATCGACAAGCAGGTCGATGCCTTTCTCGAATTCCAGACACTTCGCCAATCCCGCTGCAGACTCCTTTAGCTTGCCCCGGAAGCTTCCAACGCGGGCGCCGAGTCCCCCAGCTTGCCTCGGAAATTTCCAACTTCATCGTAGGATTTCTGCAGCTTCGTAAAATCCCCCTCCCAGCCTGCATCGCTTGTGTAGAGGGGCGTAAGATCCCATTTGTCGAATTCTGGAACTTCGGTGCGGAGTGGCGTGTGCGCGCTGGACATAAGACCAGCAAGCTACCACGGGGGGGCAATCGCGCAAAAGCCAGAATCCCCTCTGCGGTGCACTCAGGCCTTGTGGAAATCCGCAATCGTTTCCCAGAGGACTTTTTCTTTTTCACCCGGCGAGTCGGGAACCGTGATGCGCACCTCGGCGAAAAGGTCGCCGCGCGTATCAGCTGTCAGTGGCATGCCCATACTTGGCAGGCGAAACTTTTTTCCCGACTGCGTGCCTGCAGGGATCTTCAGTTTCACGCGTCCGCTCAGTGTGGGAACTGTGACTGTGCATCCGAGAACGGCATCCCATGCGGGAATTTCCAGGTCGTAGTTGAGATTGGCGCCCTCGATTTCAAAGTCCGGGTGGCGTTGGTATTTGACCCGCAGGTAGAGATCTCCCGCTCCGCCGCCTGAGGCGCCTGTGCCGCCTTGGCCGGCAAGGCGAATGCGCTGACCGTCGCGGATGCCTTTGGGTATTTTTACCGTGAAGGTCTCGATCTTCTTGGATCCGCCCCGGCGAAAGGAGACTGGGCGCGAGGAGCCGTTGAGGGCCTCTTCCAAAGTGACTAGAATATCAGCCTCCGCATCCTGACCACGCTGCGGAGCCTCTTCGAAGCCGGCGCGTGTTCCCCGGCGTCCACCGAACATCTGCTCGAAAAAGTCGCTGAAGCCCGTGCCTCCAAATTGGATGTCCTCTTCAAAAGCCGCCGCACCTCGTTTTCCGCTGAAGCCACCCGTTCCGGCAGGACGCTGCCACCCGCCCCGCGGTTGCGGTCCGTGCTGCCAATCCGCTCCGAATTCATCGTAGCGTTTGCGTTTCTCGGGATCGCCGAGCACCTCGTAAGCTTCGTTGATTTCCTTGAATTTCTCCTCTGCCACTTTCTTGTCCTTCGCCGTGTCGGGGTGGTGCTGACGCGCGAGTTTGCGGAACGCGCTTTTGACTTCAGCCTGAGTTGCGGACTTGGAGACTCCGAGTGTTTGGTAGTAATCGCGGAATTGCGCTGACATCTGTTCTTGAATTTGCTCTCGGCATTCTGACCATTTTATTCATTCTGTCCAACCCATGCTTGATATCCGCACTCTTCGGGAGCAACCCGACCTCGCCAAGTCCCGCCTCGCGTCCCGCAACGCCGACTATTCTCAAACCATCGACGCCATTCTTGCCATCGACGCCGACCGACGGGCATCGGAAACCCGTTTGCAAGGCCTCCAGAGCGAGCGCAACCGCCTGAGTAAGGAAATCGGTAAACTCCGCGCCCAGAAGCAGGATTCGGCAGCTTTGGAAGCCGAGGTGAAATCCCTCGCCGACGAGATGCAGGCTCTCACCGAGAAATCTAATGCCCTCTCGGATGAGCAAACCGCCTTGCTGCTCGTTCTGCCCAATTTTCCGCAGCCTGCCGTTCCGGTTGGCAAAGAAGCGGCGGACAACCCCGAGATCCGCGTTCATGGGGAAAAACCATCAATCGCCAATCCCAAGGATCATGTCGCCCTTGCCGAGGCGCTCGGACTCATTGACCCCGACCGCGCCGTCAAAATCAGCGGCAGTGGTTTCTCTGTCTACATGGGCCAAGGCGCAAAGCTCGAACGGGCGCTTCTGAATTTCCTCCTCGATCTCCACACGCGCGACCACGGCTACACCGAGGTCAGTCCTCCTTTTGTAGTGAAGCGGGATTGCATGGTCGGCACGGGCCAGTTGCCAAAGTTCGAAGAGGACATGTATGGCATCGATGGCGGAGGGCTCTTTCTTGTTCCCACCGCCGAGGTCCCGGTGACGAACCTTCACCGCGAGGAGATCGTCAACGCAGCACAATTCCCGATCAAATACGCCGCCTACACGCCCTGCTTCCGCCGTGAAGCGGGATCAGCAGGTCGAGAGACGCGCGGGCTTATCCGCATGCACCAGTTTGATAAAATCGAGTTGGTAAAAATTTGCGCCCCCGAGCAATCGGCGTCCGAACTTGAAGCCCTCACCGGCGATGCCGAGCGCGTTCTGCAGGCTCTCGGACTTCATTATCGCGTCATCGAGCTCTGCACCGGTGACATGGGATTCGGCGCTGCCAAGACCTACGACATCGAAGTCTGGGCTCCCGGCCAGAATGCTTATCTGGAGGTTTCCAGTTGCACGAATTTCGAGGATTTCCAGTCCCGCCGCATGAACCTTCGCTTCAAGGCTGAGGATGAGAAAAACAGGTTCTGCCACACGCTCAACGGCTCTGGCACGGCACTTGCCCGACTCTATGTCGCTCTTCTCGAAAACGGCCAGCAGCCCGATGGCTCCGTCCACATTCCCGCCGCGCTCCAACCCTATTTCGGTGCCTCGACAATCTCCAAGTAGCCAAGCACCTGTCGATGCCGTAGTGGCATCCCTCGCTGAGTCGATGGCAGGCGTTTCCAAGCGCAAAAAACTTCTCGTCGGCGTCTCGGGCGGCCGTGATTCGATGGTTCTGCTCCACGCGCTCCTGGCGGCGGGTTTTAAAAACCTCGTCGTCTGCCATCTCAACCACACCCTGCGCGGGCGGAGTTCAGATGCGGACGCCCGCCTTGTCGTCAGCGAGGCGCGCCGTCTGAATCTTCCCGTCGAGCATGCCAAGGCGCGGACTGCGGAGTTCGCCGCATCCCAAAAAAAATCCCTCGAACTCGCCGCCCGCGAACTGCGCATGGCCTTCTTTGAGGAATGCGTCGCCCGGGAAAAAACAAAATCCCTCGTCCTTGCCCACCATGCCGATGATCAGGTCGAGACCTGTCTTTTCAACTTCCTCCGAGGAACAGGTGCCGCTGGACTCGGTGGCATGAGACCGGTTTCCCAGTTCGGCAAACTCACCGTTCACCGCCCGCTTCTGGGTGTCACGCGCACGCAAATCGAATCCTTCCGCAAACACCAAAAAGTCCGCTTCCGCGAGGATGCGACGAATGCGGGGCTCGAGCACACACGAAACAAGCTGCGCCACCGTATCATGCCGCTGCTCTCAGAAATCATGGGCGAATCCTATCGCGCCTCTGAAATTCTCCGTAGCGAGGACGAATGGATGTCATCCCTCCTACCAGAAACTCTCCAGGAACTCGACTGCAAGGAGCTTCGTGCCATGCACTCGGCCATGCAGTCTCGCGTCATCCTGCGCTGGCTCCGCGAATGTGGCGTGCCTGAGGCCGGACATGCCGAGACCCGGCGCGTTCTTTCACTCCTCGATACCGTCAATGGCCCCGCAAAAGTGAGTCTCCCCGGAAATCACCATGCCCGCCGCCGCAGCGGAGTTCTCTTCTTGGAATCGGGGGACGCTTGAATCTTCGCACCGCATTCCAGACCGGTCTCCGTGCCGCCCGTGCTAACCTCCTGCCGGGCCTTCTCCTGCAGGCGCTCATGCTTTGCTTCCTCGCAGCCTATCTTCTCCACGATGGCACCTATGCCTTCCTGACCAGGGTGGGGGAGGTGCGCCAGGAAATGAGTTACGGGTTTTCGCTCGCGACCTACATCGTCTCGGGCGCTCTTTTTCCTGAGTTGCTCCGAATTGTCTTCTTTCAAAAAGGCCGTCTCCTGCGCGCAAATCTTTGGAACTTTCTCACCGCCGCCCCCCTCTGGGCCGGACTCGGAATGCTCGTGGACTTCTTCTACCGCTGCCAAAATGACTGGTTCGGCACTGGAAATGCCTGGCAGATCGTCGCCGCCAAGGTGCTGGTCGATCAGTTCCTCTACAGTCCGTTTTTGGCGAATCCCATCACCAACGCCTACCTCGCCTTCCGCGCGTCGGGTCTCAACGCCGCCACCGCTCGCGAAGTCTTCTCGTGGAATTTCTTCGTTGAAAAAATGGTCCCCACCCAGATCGCAGGCTGGGCCGTTTGGATTCCCGGCGTCTGCCTCGTTTATTTCATGCCGCCCCTCCTCCAATTGCCGACGGCGGTTTTGATCCAGTGCTTCTGGGTGCTCCTCCTCACAACTCTTCACGAACGCGAATCGGGAGAGTGATTCCGCCCACTCATCTCATTTGAGAATAGTCGCCATCATTTAGGAACGCCGAGGTCCTCCTCGGCCCGTAACTCGAACTAAAGTCTCGGAAAATCAAAGAGTGTCATCGTTCGCGCCATGATCTCCTGCACGAACCCCGGTTGAGCTTTGCAAATGGGCTTCCACCGACGCTCTTTCCAATCCAAGGAGCGAATATGATCGCAAAGAACCACGCCACCCACGGGCAACCCCTCCGGCACCGCAAGTTCAAAGGGGTAGCCTTTGATTTTGCTGGTGATTGGACAAAAAACGGCCAACCCCGTTTTTTCATTGTATCTGGTGTGACTGAGAACAATTGCTGGTCGTCGCCCGGATTGCTCCCGACCCGCTTGGGGATCGAACACCAACCATCCGAATTCCCCGAGCTCAGGCACGGGTGGGTTTTTCTCCTTCATGGCTGTAAAACCTCGCGCCCGCAGTCCGCGCCCCAATCGCTTGCCGCGTGAAGGTTTTCAGGCGTCACTTGAAGGAGCAGATCATCCAATTCGATTCTCTTGGGAATGGCCTTCACAGTCAGTCCCGAGACCCCGACTTTGAGAGTCACAGGATCGCCCTCCTGAATCTGAATTTGCTGGGCAACAGCTTTGGGAATTCGCAGAGCCAAACTATTACCCCACTTTTGAATTGTGCCGGTCATGTTTCTACATTGAGGCTACAAATAGCCTTCGTCAAGATTCCCCCGAATGAGTTACGGAAATTTTGAAAAGAGCGAACTCCTGTCTACGGTAAAAATGAAAGTGAATGGTGCCTGCCCTCCCCCAGTTTTCCCGCGACCTTCTGCTCAAGTGCCCTTGGTGTTTCCGAAAAGTCGAATGTGCAATCTGTCGCAGTAACGGTTGCCGCGCTTTGTGCAGAGGTTCACGAGTTCCATTTGCCGTGCGGCGATGTGTGTTTCATCGGTTCCTTCCGGCATGAGGAGAATCTTTGCTGCAGGCACTGGGATGCCTATGGACTCGATGAGAGTGTCTATTTCGATCAGGTCCGAGGGTTGGGTGTAAACGAACTTGAGTTGGTAGTTTCCGGCCTCCAGCCAAGCTTGCAGCACCTCGGGTTTGAGGCGTGTTTGCTCATGCCTCTCAATCCAATTCTGTTCGATTTCGCCCGTGCGTGGCGTGGAACTGGAGAGTTTCGGGCTCAGTGAGGCCAGATCGCAGGCGATGCCTGCAGGAGAAATGGTGCCGGCGGTTTCGATGGTGATATGCTGGCCTTCTGCGCGGAGTGCGGCGGCCAGTTCATGGATTCCTCGCGCGACCATCGGTTCGCCACCTGTCAGAACGCAGTGCCGCGCGGGATGTTTTTTTACCTCTTTGACGATGTCCTCGATAGACATCTCCTCGCCCTCGGGGTTCCAAGAGGCATAGGGCGTGTCGCACCAGCGGCAACGCAGATTGCAGCCCGAAGTGCGGATGAAAACCGTCGGCACGCCTGTGAGCTCGCCCTCGCCTTGAATCGAATAAAAAATCTCTGAAATGCGCATGGTGTCAGAGCGGCTTCGGAGGGAGCGGGGCGTTGCTGAGATAGACCGTGGGATCATTCAATTCCGCCAATTGGAATGCTTCGCGCCGCTCGACACAGGTTCCGCACTCGCCGCAATGCGTTTCGCCGCCGACATAGCAGGACCAGGTCTCAGACAAATCCACGGCCAACTCCTGACCGCGCCGGGCGATTTCCGATTTCGTCATCGAAATGAATGGGCGCAGCAACTCGACATCCGCATAGGTTCCCAGACGAATCGCATCGCCCATCGCCTGCATGAAGCCCTCGCGGCAGTCTGGGTAAATCGCATGGTCGCCCGAATGGGCTGCAATCACAACGCCCGTCGCATGCCGGCTCTCAGCCAATCCCGCAGCCACGGCGAGCATGATGCCATTTCGGAACGGCACCACTGTTTGCTTCATCGTTTCCTCTTCATAGTGCCCCTTGGGGATTAATGCGCCTGACTTGAGGAGGTGGGATTCAAAGAGACTCCCCATGAAATCCAGCGGAATGGTGAGGTGCGCTGTTCCCAGCAGATCCGCATGGTAAGCGGCAAAAGGAATCTCCCGGTCGTTGTGCTTTGATCCGTAGTGGAAACTCAGCGCCGCAACCACTTCGTGCTCCCGCGCTGCCGCGTGCAGCGCCACGACAGAATCCATGCCCCCACTGCAAAGGACGATGACGCGTTTTTTCAAGCTCTCTGACATGTGAAAATCTTGTAACCAAGCCACGACTCCGCCGCGAGCCTTGTTTCTGAAGGAGCCCAAGCGCCAAGAGACTTCCTCCGAATTTGGTTTGATTGCAGCGGGCACGCAGTGAGATTGGTTCCATGAACGCAGGTGCATATCTGAAGTGTTTCGTTCCCTTAATCGGAGCGGCGGGGCTCGTTTATGTTCTGCTCGTGCCTGCTCCCTCCGGGCTGCCGCCCGCTGGTTGGCATACCTTGGGCGTTGCGGTTCTCATGGCTTCGCTGTGGGTCTCGGAGGCGATTCCTTTTGCCGTCACGGCCATGTTGCCGCTGGTATTTTTTCCCATGCTCGGAATTTGCGGAATGGCAGGTGCGGCCGCGCCGTTTGCCAATCCGGTGATCTTTTTGTTTTTAGGCGGCATGCTCATCGCGCAGGGGATGCAGAGTTGCCATCTTCACACCAGATTGGCGTTCTTCCTCCTACGGCTCGCCGGCACGCGCCAATCGTCGATCTTAGGCGCCTTCCTTCTGGCATCCGCCCTGCTTTCCATGTGGATCAGTAATACGGCGGTCGCCCTCATCATGCTTCCGATCGCTGTATCGGCCATCAGCCTCTTTCGCGAGGGGAGTGAAAAAAACTTCGCAGCTGCGTTGGTTTTGTCTGTCGCCTATGGCAGCAGTATCGGTGGCATGGCGACGCTCGTTGGAACGCCTTCGAATGCCATTTTTGCAGGGTTTATGGAGGAATCCTACGGCATCAAAATTGGCTTTCCCCTTTGGATGGCAATGAGCCTGCCGATATCTTTTATCTTGCTGATCTTGGCGTGGATTATCCTAACTCGTGGTGTTTTTCGTTTCAGCGGACGGATGGCTGTCGGGGAGAACTTTCTGGAGCGGGAGAAACTTCCGCCCCTCGGCTTTGGCGGCATCGGAGTCATTGTGATATTTGCCATTTCAGCCGGCCTTTGGATTGTGAGGGGATTTCTTGAAACGCGTCTGCCGTGGCTTTCCGATGCGGGCATAGCGATGGCTGGGGGATTGGCGCTGTTTTTTTTGCCAAGAGGTGCCGCAGTCGGTGGCACCGTGCTCAATGCCGAAACTCTCAAAAAAATTCCCATCGATGTGCTTCTCCTCATCGGCGGTGGTCTGAGCCTCGCGGCGGCGATGCAATCCAGCGGTCTTGCCGCATGGATCGGTGGCCTCGGTGCCCACCTGGGTCATTTCCCGCCCTCCTTGTTGCTTTCGGTGATATCCATCGTCGCTATCGGTTTGGCTGAGTTTACCAGCAACACTGCGACGACAGCGGCATTTCTACCCGTTGCCAGCGCTCTGGCTGTGGGACTTGGTTACTCTCCCGTAGCTCTCTCCATGGCGCTGACCTTGGCCAGCAGTTGCGGATTTATGATGCCCGTTTCAACGCCACCCAATGCGATTGTTTATGGTTCTGGCTTTGTGACACTGCCTCAGATGCTCCGGGCGGGCTTCCTACTCAACCTTGGCGCTTGGTTCCTCATTTCCCTCTGGTTCGGATGGTTTGTTCCCCGGCTTTTTAAAATCTGATGGGTCGTTGCCTTCCTGGCTCTCTTGATTGATTCGAGGTCGGCACGAAGGGTGGGCTGGATTCGAAAATCGGGCCAGTGTAGCTTGAATGACTCAAAATGAAGAACGGACGGAGTAGGAGATTTTATCAATCAAAGAGATTTTGGCTTGTCGCCGCTGCAGTCGTGATTGTCGTGCTGGTGGCTCAGGGGCCGTTTTTATCTTTTGTCGTGCGTCAATTTGTCGAGCGGGGGATGGCTCAGCAGGGGCTGGCTTTTCGCGCGGACTCACTCCGTGCGGCTGCGTTTGCTCCTGTGGTGATCGAGGGGATCTCGATTCGCCCGGCTGAACAGGGGCGTGGTGGGCCGTTGGTTCATATGGAACGCCTGGAGATCGTTTGGAGCGGGCCTGGCCGTTTCCTCTCCGGTTGGAGAAACTGGGTTCACTCGGTGACGGCTGACGGCGTGAATGTCGTGATGGATTTGCGCCGTCCAGAGAAATCTATTCCACGCGACAAAGCTGGTTTTGATGACGCCGCCAGTGTGCTGGGGCTCTTCGCACCTGGCGGGGCTTGGCCTTCAATCATCGAAATCCGGAATGGATCGGCTGAGGTTTTGGGCGAAAATTTCCGCCATGTCCTCGATGGTTTGGATCTTTCATTGAATTCCGAGGCGCATGGTCGCCTTCGTCTGGAGACCCTCACGGTGCAGGCCGGGAAGTTTAACAAGGTGTTCGGTCCGTTCACCGCGCCGACAACATGGGAGCAGGGAAATGCGAGTCTGGCCGGCCTGGATTTGGTGCCTGGAATCACCCTCAGCGATGTGTCATTGCGTCTTGGCTCGTTGTCTGGCCCATCCCTGTCTTTCAGTGCCCGCGTTTTTGGCGGTGCGCTGAGGGGGGATGTGAACCTGAGCAAGGGGCCTCGCGGCAAGGTCTGGGATATCGCCGCCTTCGGCTCCAATATCGCTGTCGATGGCATTCCCGCCTTACTGGATTTGAGTGGGAAGGCGAGGGGAACGCTGGCAGAAGGGCGCTTCACATTTCGGGGCGATGCCGAGCGACCGGTGGATGCCGAGTCCTCGCTTCGGGTTTTGGCAAAAGATTTTCGCTGGAATGACCGCGGCTGGGACTCGCTGGAAATCGGAGCCAGTCTCATTCATCGCCGCCTGCTCATTTCGAACTTCGACCTCCGTCAAAAGGATAACAAGGTGACGATGAACGGGGAAATCTCGCTTGCCGAGGGTTGGAGCAAGATTTCGGAGTCCCCATTCCTTGCGAACATTCGGGCGAATATCAAGGAACTCGATTCATTGGCAGGGCTGCTCGGAGGCCCGCTGGGCCAAACCTCCGGTCAACTCACTGCAGAGGGCTCGGTCAGTGGACGGCCTGGCTCTCTGGATGGATTCCTGGGCATTCGTGCCAATGGCGTTGTATGCCACTCGGTGCCTGTGGAGCGCATGAATCTCGAGATTCTTTTCAGGAAAAAACAGATCGATCTCGTCCGCTGCGAAATGGTCTCGGGCAAGGATGCGCTCAACGCCAAAGGCACAGTGGACCTCGCCGCGCCGCATGCCTACTCCGCCGAGTTGAATGCGACCCTCGCGGAAGTCGCCACCTATCTGCGTCCATTTTACGACAAAGGCGACGGTGCTGTGTCCGGTGGTGCGATGGGAATCCGCTGGAAAGGCAAAGGCGCTGCCAACGCGCATTCGGGTGAGTTCGATGTCGATTTATCGCGCTTTGCCTCGTCGCTGACTCCGGCGGGATTGACCGGGCATTTCGTTGGTTTTTATTCGCCGGAGAGCCTGTATTTTTCGGAACTCGATCTTGAAAATGGCAACACGCATCTCCGAACCAGAGCGACTGTTTCATCCACCGGCCTGACACTTGAAGGCTTGGAGTTGACCGGTGCCTCCAAACCTTTGCTTTCGGGTTCCGCCTTCTTGCCGGTGGATGCGCTCGCCATTCTGCGCGGTGCAGATTGGAAAGCTGCGGTGCTACAGAGTGGTGACATGTATGTGCGGGCCAATACTCCGGCGGAAATCGACTTGCGTGATCTACTGCGCCTCGCAGGGCAGGACCGGCCTCTCAGTGGCCTCGTGAAAATGCAGTTGGAGGCTTCAGGGCCGCCATCCCGGCCGAATTTCAATGCCCTCATCAAGGGGCGCGATATGGCGTTTGGCGGTGGTAATGTGCCGCCATCCAGCGTCGAGATTGATCTCAAAACCCAGGCGGGTGATGCGACCCTCAATGGCAAGGTCGAGTCCGCAGGCATGGCTCCGGCTGTGATCAAAGCCACTTTCCCGCTCGCCCTCTCGCAGGACAAGGATGGAACACTGCGTTGGATCGACTCCCACGCTCCCTTCCAAGCCGATATCGAAATGCCCCGTCTGGATCTCGCACTGGCTCGGCCGATTCTTCCTTTTCTGCACAAACTTCGTGGTGAGATTTCGGGGCACGCGAAGATCAATAACACGAGTGATGCGCTCAAAATCACCGGTGAGGCCGAGGTGCGCGGGACGAGTTTTGGTTTCGAGGGATTGGCTGCGGGGGTCGAAGCCCTGCATGGCAAGATTGCCGTGGTCGATGGGGTGCTCTTGTTTCAAAATATCGAGGGCGAGGTCGGTCGCGGGCGTTTCGCCATGGAGGGAAGTTGCGAATTTGCTGAGCCATGGAAGCCCAAGTGGGACCTTCGTTGGCGGGCGGATCGTGTTCCGCTGGCGAGCCATGCCGCTTTGGCCCTTCTGGCAACGGGCGAACTCCAAGCTGTGGGTAGTCAGGAAGGTGGTGCGTTGTCTGGAAAGATTGGATTCGAAGGGTCTCTGATTCATGGCGCGTTTTCGCTCCAAGCGCTGCTTTCACAAAAACCGGCATCGGTTCCCAATTTTCCCTTAGCAGCCCGGATCCTCTCCAAGCTCACGCCTTCGGCGGATTGGCTTTTGGATGTGAAAATTGATGGCGGTTCTGGTGTCGAAGTGCGCGGAGGCAGGTTCAGCGCCTTCCTCGCGCCGGATTTGCGCTTGGTTGGAACTGCAGGCCAACCGCTGCCTGTCGGGCATGTTCTGTTGTCCGGCATCGATGCAGGAGGCTTCTTTATCGAATCCGGCGAACTGTTTTTCCTGGCTGATGAACCTTGGAATCCCTTCCTCCTTGTCGAGGGCGAGGGGTGGTTTGCAAATCAATTGATACACGCTTTTGCATTTGGCCCTTTGAGCGAGTGCAAATGGATTCTGTCATCCAGTGAGGGCCTTGGCCAATCGCCGCAGGATCTTTTTCTCGCGGTCGAGAAAGGGTGGTCGCCGGTTGCTATAGACGGCATGACACCGCTCGACATGAAGCTCTACGAGGATTCCCGCGAGGGAGTCCAACGCGTCGTGAGTTCCCGAATAGAAGCGGACTCCGTCTGGCGAAATGGCGTGAAGTTCAGCGAGAGCATGGACTTTTCCCCAGGGGTGGGAATTTTTCCGATAGACTCCTTCCGCTCTGGCTTCGAGTGGAGGCTCGATCCGGTTTTTTAGTCTCCTTCAGCGCGTGCCGCTGATCAGTTCTACAAAACGGTGCCCCGAGTCGGTCAGTCGGGGAGAGCCTTTGGATCCGGCTATGATACCCCGGGTGGCGGCATGATAGGCGTAGGGCGTCTCCTTCACCCACTCGAGTCGAGGTTCCAAGGGTGGTTGGTTGGCTGCAACGGCTTTTACCGGGACGCCGTATTGAGTGAAGGAAACTGTCCAGCCGCGCGGTGAGGCGGGCTCGCCATCGGGAACGATCCACGGGTAGTTGCGGATGATGGAAAGATTCGGCGAGTCGGGGATGGTGATTTGATAGGCTACATCTTGATTGCGGATGTGCTCCTTGAGGCTGAATGCGGGATTTTTTGCTGATTCCAGAAGGATGGCTGCGGGCTCCATGCCGACCAGATTGTATCCATGGTAGATGCCGTGTTTGTTGGGGGAGCCTGAAAAGTAGCGGTGATACCAGGTTTCGAAGTCCTCGTTCAGCAGGACAGCGATTTCCAAGTGGAG
>JAPLTI010000047.1 GCA_026398285.1 Verrucomicrobiota bacterium | reverse complement strand
TATTTTGATTCGCTTGGCGGCGGACCATGTGGATTTGGACCCCGGTTGCGTGCTGTATGGAGCGCTCGAACTCGCGGTGATCGACTCCGCCACCGTGCCTCGCATTGTATGGCAATCCGGCGCCATTTTGATTCTGAACCTCTTCCTTGCAGGCGTGTTTTTCAAAGAACTCCAAGTTGTGGCTTTTGATCCCCGTTTTGCCAAGGCGAGCGGGATTCCCTCAGGCTTGATCCAGCAGGGACTCACCGTGGTTACGGCCCTAACGACGGTGGTGGCCTTTGAAAGTGTGGGCAGTATTCTTGTCATCGCCATGCTCATCGTGCCAGGTGCCTCGGCCATGTTGCTGAGCCGAAGTGTCTCGGGAGTTCTGCTCTGGAGCCTCGTTGTGGCCATAAGCAGCGCCGTGCTGGGACATGTGTTGGCGATTTCGGTTGGACCGACCTGGCTGGGATTGTTGACGGGGCGTCATGATCTGGGCTCCTTGAGTTCCGCTGGAATGATGGCAGCCAGCGCGGGCGGAATTTTCTTCAGCCTCCTGGCCGCGTCGCGCCTTGCTCAGAGAGTTCGGAGTTCGTCGCAAAGACGCGCCGTGTGAAGATCGGGCAGAGGCTTTTTCTTCCCCCGCTCGGGCGTGTCGGGCTAAACTGAAAATTGCATGATCAAGGTCGAGAAACTCACAAAGCGCTTCGGTGGATTTACCGCTGTGAATGGCATCGATTTTGAGGTGCAAAAGGGCGAGATCGTGGGATTTCTCGGACCAAACGGCGCGGGCAAAAGCACAACCATGCGGATGCTTTCAGGCTTCCTTCCTCCCACATCTGGCAAGGCCGAGGTCGCTGGATTCGATGTGTTTGCAGACTCACTCCGCGCGCGGGAGCACATCGGCTACATGCCGGAAAGCGTCCCGCTTTACACCGATATGCGGGTTCATGAGTTCCTTCGTTACCGTGCGGCCCTCAAGGGGGTTCCAGGCCGCCGCCTCAAGGAGCGCGTTGGCGATGTGCTCGAACTTTGCGGGCTGAAGGATGTGGAAAAAAAGATCATCGGCAACCTCTCTAAAGGCTACCGGCAACGCGTGGGATTGGCGGATGCCATGAGCCACGAGCCAGACCTCTTGATTCTCGACGAGCCAACCATCGGATTGGACCCGAATCAAATACGTCTTGTTCGCGACCTGATTCGCAATCTGCGTCGCCACCACACCATCCTTCTTTCGACCCATATTCTCCCCGAGGTGGAGATGCTCTGCTCACGGGTCATCATCATTAACAAAGGCCGCATCGAAGCATTGGACACGCCTCAAAATCTCCGCGCCCACTTGGGACAAGCCGGACACATTCTTTTCGATGCCATAGTGCCGGATGCCCAAGCGGCGGCATCCGCTCTCCGCGCACTCGAATCCGTGCAAAGCGTGTCACACCGCGCGGATGGCGAGTGGACTGTGTTCACCATCCATCCCGCTCCGAGTCACGATCCCCGGGAATCGCTTTACCGCCATGCGGTGGATAATAAATGGAGGATTCGCGAGATCAGTCGTCCGCCGGTCTCCTTGGAGCAGGTTTTTGCCGAAGTCACCGGAGGGGAGGAAATCTGACGCTATGAGAAAGTTTTTGATCTTATTCGGGCGCGAGGTTTCCAGCGCGTTTCACCAGCCTCTGGCCTATGTCGTGCTGTTTTTCTTCCTCATCGTCACAGGCTTCAACTTCCAAGCAGGTGTCACACTCCTCAACACCGGGGCGGGAACTGTCACGATGGTGCAGGCATTTTTCAACACCGTCTATTTTTGGTTCCCCTTCGTGCTCGTTTTTCCGCTCATCACCATGCGGGTCTTCGCCGAGGAGGCGAAAATGGGAACGATCGAAACGCTCATGACAGCGCCAGTGAAGGATTCTCAAGTCGTCCTGGCCAAATACGCCGGGTGTTTGTTTTTTTACCTCATCCTGTGGGCGCCGAGCCTCATTTACTTTGTTGTTTTTCAGGAAATCACAGGCGTGAAGGCCGCCGGCGCAGTCGGGAGCTATGTCGGAGCCTACGGCATGCTGGTTCTCATGGGGCTTCTTTTCACAGCTATTGGCTGCCTGGCCTCTGCACTCACGGATAATCAGATCGTGGCTGCCATTATTTCCTTCGCGGCGATTCTGGGATTCTTTTTTCTGGGACTCCTTTCGTTTCTTTTGCCATCCACAGGCACATTTTTGCGAGAGCTGACCTATTATTTGTCGCCCGTTGAACACATGATGGATTTTTCGCAGGGGCTTTTCGACACGAGACCGGTGGTTTTTTACATCAGCTCCACCCTCTTGGTCCTCTTCGCAACCTTCCACATTTTTCAATACCGCCGCTGGAAATCATGAAGCCGCCGCGCACTGGAATCAAAGTCAGCATCGGCCTGCAAATTGTGGCTGTGCTGGTGATTTATGCCTTGGTGAACTACCTCAGCTTCCTGCACTACGAACGGAGGGATTTCTCCCGCTCGCAGAAGTTTTCACTCGCCGGCCAGACCCGCGCGGTGCTGAAAGAATTCAAAAAACCGCTCGAGGTCACCATCATTTCCTCCCCCACTTTTCTATCGCCGGTGAGCCAGATTTTCGGAGACCTGCGGAGTCTCATGAACGAGGTTCTTTTTAACAAACGCGAGGGCTTGAGAATCGAGTATGTGGATCCGACGCGGAATCTCTCGCGCATCCAGGATTTGCAGGCGAAATACAAGCTCACAAGCTTGGACAACCTCATCATTCTCGACTACGAGGGGCGTCACCGCCTTTTGAATATCGCCGAGATGGGAGACTTCGACCTCACTCCCCTCGCCCAGGGCGGGCAACCGGTTCTGCTCGCTTTCCGTGGCGAGCAAGTGCTCACAAGCGCGCTTCTGGCCCTCCTCAAGCCGGATTCCGAGACCGTTTATTTCCTGACAGGCCATGGAGAGCCATCAGCCGATCGAGAACTCTCGAATCTCTCCGAGGCCATCAGCCAGCAGAATGCCGTC
>JAPLTI010000316.1 GCA_026398285.1 Verrucomicrobiota bacterium | reverse complement strand
CATTTTTCAGCCGCGCAGCGGCGTCTCTGCCCATCGATGAGGTTGCCACGCCAGCGCAATTCACTCTGGAGACGACCATGCCACCCTTCTCCCAATTGTGTTAATTCTGTTAATTTTGTCTCAAAGATCCTCCTGCAAATTCTGACCCGTCACGCCGGAGTCGCGAAGCGCGCAGGCGGATCCTGTCTAAAGCCCTTTTGCGATTATCCCACCCAAGATCGAATTGTGACGGAAATGTCACAATGACCTCGTTGTCTTGAGTCTTATGGGTTGGAAATGTGCCTAGCTTTTATGCTAGGCTATAAAGCTCGTCTATTCGTCCGCCAACGCGTGCCGCTGATGCGGTTAATCATCAGGAAAAAATGGCTTTTTCTGGCTCTGGCGTTAGTTCCCGTAGTTGCCGTATGCTGGGGTATCGCATGGCTGACTCCTAAATTGAAAGCGCGCCAATCCCAAGAATTCCTGAAAGTAGCCGAGGGTTATCTGAACACCGGAAAAACAAAGGAAGCGGTAATCAGCTTGAACTCCTCACTCCGGTTGATGCCCGACAATTCATCCGCCCTGCGCTTGCTGGCCAGGATCCAGACTGCCCAAGGCGAGCCTGTGGCCCTCGACACTTGGAAAAAACTGATGGCAACTCAAAGTGTCCAGCTTGACGATGTTGGCACTTACTCCCAAGTAGCCGCAAAACAACAAGACTGGGCTCTGGCAGATCGTTTGGCAGATGCAACGGCGGCCACTGGAAACAAAGCCCTGCCTCACCTGATCCGGGCGCGACTCTTGCGGTTGAAAGGCGATCCCGCGCTAATCGAAGCGGAACTCCGGCAAGCCGTCGAAAAGGATGAGACGCTCCTGAGCAAACGCGCTTTGGCCGAACTTCTCCTTTCACAGCGGTTGAATGAAACGAAATCTAAGGAGGCCTTTGAAATCCTGCGAGAAATTTCAAAGGCGGAGGATGCCAGCGGCGCCGAGGCTCTCGCGTCCGCCCTCTTCAAAGGCGTAGTGCCCTCCGGCGAGATTCCCGGATGGATCGCGGCGATTCGGGCACACCCCCACTCTAGCCAGCGCTGCCTTTGCATGGCAGACTACACCGAGAGCATGCGTGGCCTGGCCTCTCACGATGAGGTAGTCGCCAACCTCCATGCGCGCGTCGAAAAAGCGCCCCTCAAAGACCGCGCAGAGGGTATGGAGTGGCTCTTAAGCATGGGCAAACCCGAATTGGCCGCCACTCTTTTGACCCCAAGTGAGGCTCAGATGTTGCAATCATCCTATTATAGCTGGCTCGATGCCAACTTGCTCATAGGAAATTCACCTACGGTTCTGCAAAGCCTTGATGACCCTACCAATCCAATCAAGGAGGATTATTTGATCCAGCTTTACAAAGCAGGAGCCTATGTCACCGCTGGGCGACCAGAAGAAGCTGATCCGCTCTTCTTATCCGTCTTCGAGCAAACACAAGCAGACAAGCAGAAATTTTTAAAATGCCTCGCGTTTTTAAATATTGCGAGACGAGACGATCTTTTTGAAAAAGGTCTTGAAAAGGTGTTATCCGATTCTTCAAATGCAGCGGATTCCTTCAAAGCCCTTCTTCCTTCGACTTATCTGCGGCGGGACTCTGCTGCAACTCTTCGATACTATGAACTGGCTGCCCAATTGTCCCCCAAATTGGCCTCAGACATCGCGCTCCAGAATGATCTCTTCTACCTGAAAATCCTCATGGGTCAGCAGGAAGCCGCCGAGAAGTTGGCCAGACTGAGCCAAGCAAATCCCATGGATCAATCACTGCGAATCACCCATGCCTTTGCTGTATTCAAAGGCGGTGATCAAGCAGGCGCCCTGAAAATCCTCAAAGACTCAGAGAAACAAATGTCCGCAATCACCCTTTTACCTCATGAAAAAGCAGTTGTTGCTGCAATACTAAATGCAAACGGTCGAACAAAGGAGGCCGAACTCGTAACGCGCATGGTGCAACCGAATCAGCTTTCCATACAGGAAATCCAGCTGGTTCAAAACTCCTTCTCGTCTCGAAAACAAGCTTTGCCAGCGCCCACGGGCGCCACAAGTCCTTCGCCCAAGGCGGCCAACAAGCCGAAGAGATAAAGCGGTGCGCTGCCGCAATAACCTCTCATTCCTTTCAGTTCTCAAGCAACAATGACCATGAACAATCTTTCAGAAGATTACGATGATGCCCCCGAAGACATTCCAAAAAATCAAACTTTGCTCCTTTTACTGGCGTTGTTCGGTTTTGCCCCCCTGTTAACTCAGTTTTTCTTCAACCTCTGGCAGTTTGACACCTATCAGTTTTTCCCGCTTGCCCTGGCTGGAGCCGTGGCGCTTTTCATGCGGGCGGCCAGAGAAGTGGAGCAACCACTGACTCCAGGCAGTTTTTTTGTCCCCCTACTTCTGATCCCGCTCGCACTCTTGATCCTGGCTTGTGGATCCGTGTTGTGGTCACCATGGTTGGGCGCCCTGTCATTTTTGTTAATGACCTTGGGAGTTGTGTGGGGATTGGGCGGTTGGCATTTTTTAAAAGCTATTCTCCCAAGCTGGTTTGTGCTTCTCACAGTGCTCCCGCCTCCTCTCAAACTGGACGAACGATTCGCCCTCTTGCTCCAAGGTTGGGCGGTCGCAGGAAGCAGCCGCATTCTCGATGCCCTTTTGATCCCTCACGAGCGAACGGGCTTGGTCATTGAAATCCCGGGAATACGCTTGCTGGTCGAAGAGGCCTGCAGCGGTATTAACTCGATACTTTTCATGACATTTATTTGCGTTTTTTACGCAATGTGGATGAGGCGCTCTGTCTTTTTCACGCTGTTGCTTTACATCTTCACGATTGGCTGCGTGCTGGCAGGCAACCTCGTTCGAATCGTTTCTGGTGCTTGGGCCTGGTATTATTGCCAAGTGGAAATCCTCACAGGGTGGAAGCATGAGGCGATTGGGCTCTCCCTCACAGTAATTTACATTACACTCATCATTCTGGCGGAAAAAATACTTCGGAATCCTGCTCGCGACTATACCGCACCAGATCATGAATCCTCAGACTCCCAGCAATCGCTTTTGCAGAGTCTAAATCTGGGTGCCGCCTTTAAATTTCTAACGATTTTGCTGGTTTTTCTTGGACTCGTTCAACTGGTGCGGGGTTGGAATTTCCACTTCCAAAAACACATAGCCCAAAAAATCATAAACCCCGAACACTT
>JAPLTI010000169.1 GCA_026398285.1 Verrucomicrobiota bacterium | reverse complement strand
ATGAGGACGCCACATTGACTGTTGTCGCTTCGCATGACGGTGATCAGACGATTGGAATCACCCAAGTCGACTTGAACCAAATTGTGTTCGATATCACAGACGACACCTCAAGCACCGTGATGAACATCGGTTCCAACACTGGGGCCCAAGCAGCTGTCACAACGATCCAAGCAGCGATCCAAAACCTCGCAACCCTCCGCGCCAACAATGGTGCCGAGCAGAGCCGGTTGACATTTGCTGCGGACATGCTCGCAGTGAACAAGACCAACCTCGAGGCCGCAAACAGCCGGATTCTTGATGTGGATGTGGCCGACGAAAGCACGAAGCTCGCCCGCTTCAACATCCTGCAACAGGCTGGCACGGCGATGCTCGCACAGGCGAACCAATCCACCCAGTCGATCCTGCGCTTGATCAGCTAAGAAACGCCCTGAGTGGTTCTCAAATAAAAGAGGCTCTTCCGAAAGGAAGAGCCTTTTTTGTTTTCTTAAAAAAGCTCTCCTTGAAGTGGAGGCGCGTCTTTTGCTGCCTCCGCCTCGATCTCGCTGACGAGCGATTTGAACTCGCAGTCGCGCAGTGCGGCGATGAGTTCCGCATGGAGCGGGGAGATTTCTAGGGATTCCCAAGAGACCGGTAGCGGCAGGTCATCATCGAGGCGCACCATTTCACGGTTTGCGATGATGATCTCGCGGTTTGCGATGATTTTTTCGCGCAAGCGGGGATTCTCAATGATCGCTGGGTTTTCGAGAAGGGATTGAACCGAGCCATGTGCGGTCACCAGTTGAACGGCCGTTTTGCCCCCGATTCCAGGAACGCCGGGAATGTTGTCGGAGCTGTCACCTGTAAGAGCCAGCACATCGGCGATGTGTGCTGCCGGGACGCGGTGCCGAGTAGAGCGAAGCCACCTTCCTTGATGTCGGTTTTATTCGTGGAGTAGATGTGAATGTTCGCATCGACGAGTTGGAGGATGTCCTTGTCATTCGTTGCGATTACCACATCGACTCCGTCTTTTCTGGCGGAACGGGCGTAGGACGCTATGAGGTCGTCAGCCTCCGTGTTCGGGAGTTCGAGGCTTTGTGTGCCCAAGAGGCTGATGTTTTTTTGGAGCCAATCCTCCTGCGGGCGGAGGTCGTCCGGCATCTCGGAGCGGTTTTGTTTGTAGGCGGGCTGGAGTTCCACGCGGCGTGCGGGCAGACCGGCGTCCCAAATCACAGCGGCGCGGTCGGGTTTGACATCCGCAAGCATCTTGCGCAGGGCTTTAATGAATCCGTAGATCGCATTCGTCGGCTCACCACGGGAATTCTTCAGCCCCCGAATGGCAAAAAACGAGCGGTAGAGATAATAATGACCGTCAACTAGGAGCAGGCGCATCGAGGAGGGCGCTCTTCAGCTTGCAATCGTGCCGATTTCGACCGGTTCGACTTTGATGCCGTTCTCTTCCAACCACGCTATCCCTTTTTTGATTTCCTCACGCTCGCCATCGAGCTCGAGGGATACCAATCCGATTTCGTCCGTAACACTCGCTTGGCGGATGTTTGTGACCAATTCAAATTGCTTGGCCAACTCCCAAAGGATGGGGCGAGTAATGAGGCGTGCCGGAAACATGAGCCAGAGGCGTGTCTTTTGCATAAACGCACTGTAGCGAGGCCGGTCAAAACGCGCCACCATTATGACGCAGAGGAAAAAACATATCCACGGCTCTTAGGTATTGGAAGAGCCTTTGAAAGCTTGTAGGAGTTCCATTTCGAAAACCTGACAGCCTATGGATGCATCCCACCCCGATATTCACAATCTCACTCATGTTGACCAGTTTCTTGCCGTGGGGAAGGAATCGGATGCCTCGGATATCCACCTAAGCGTGAATTCGCAACCGATCTGGAGGCGGTTTGGTCTTTTAGAGCCAATCTGGAGGCAGGCCGATGTGCTCACGGCGGAGGATACGGAGCGGTTGGTGGCGAGTTTTCTCTCGCCTTCGCAGCAGGAACAACTCGCCAAGCGCGGAGATGTCGATTTCGCATACGCCACAGGCATCGGGCGCTTCCGTGCGAGTGTCGTGCGCCAGCGCACAGGTTGCGATCTCGTATTTCGAATCATCAGCGACCGCGTGCGTTCGATGGATGAACTCGGTTTGCCCGAGCAGTTGAAAATGCTCACCGAATTCCACAATGGCCTGGTGCTCGTGACCGGCTCCGTCGGCAGTGGCAAAAGCACGACCCTCGCCGCGCTTGTCGATCAGATCAACCGCTCGCGCCACGACCATATCATCACTCTTGAGGACCCCATCGAATACCTCATCCCTTCGGGCAAGTGCCATGTCACCCAACGAGAGGTCCACACCCACACAAAATCCTTCGCCAATGCGCTGCGAGGCGCTCTTCGTGAGGATCCGGATGTCATCATGGTCGGTGAAATGCGCGACTTGGAGACGATCTCCTTGGCTATCACCGCCTCGGAAACCGGCCACTTGGTGCTCGGCACCCTGCACACCAGCAATGCCGCAAGGACTCTTGACCGGTTGCTGGATGTCTTCCCAACCGACCAGCGCGACCAGATTCGTATCATGGTCAGTGAGTCGCTGCGCGGCATCATCTCGCAGCAACTCGTCCCTCGGGCGGACGGCAACGGTCGCGCGCTGGCGATCGAGATTTTGATGAACACCCCCGCCATCGGAAATGTGATCCGAGAAGGCAAGACCTTCATGCTGCCGGGCATCATTCAAACCGGAAAAAAACTGGGTATGAAGCTTATGGATGACTCGATCGCCGAGCTTTTCCAAGCCGGTATCATCTCCGCCGAGGAAGCCGTCTACCGCGCCGAACAGGAAGCCGACATGAAACGCCTCGTGGGCCTGAAATAATCAAATTCACAAACTTAAAACTCTCCCAGCCATGCCTTACATCGACCAGTTTTTCCAGGTTCTCATCGACAGCGGTGCATCGGATCTCCACCTCGCCGAGGGTCAATCGCCCAAAGTTCGCCGCCACGGCGAGATCGTTCCGATCCGCGAGGAGGCCCTCACCACCGAGGAAATGAGCTACATGCTCAGCGAAATCTGCACGCCCGAGCGCTGGCAACGCTTTGAGGAACACGGAGACCTCGATTTCGCCTACGAGATGAACGAGGACAACCGTTTCCGCTGCAATTATCTCAAACAGGCCCACGGCTACGGAGCTGTCTTCCGCATCATTCCCACAAAAATCAAAACCCTCGAGGACCTGCGCGTGCCGGAGATTATCAAATCTTTCGGCCACATGCGCGGCGGCATCGTTCTGGTGACAGGCCCTACCGGCTCTGGAAAAAGCACCACGCTCGCGGCCCTCATCGACTATATCAACGCCAACTTCTCACGCCACATCGTGACGATCGAGGAGCCGATCGAGTTCGTTCACCGCAACAAGAAAAGCATTATCACCCAGCGCGAAGTTCCCGAACACGCGGAATCCTTCCCCGCCGGTCTCAAAGCCGCCCTGCGTGAGGATGCCGACATCGTTCTCGTCGGTGAAATGCGCGACTTGGAGACCATTTCCCTCGCTCTCACAGCAGCCGAAACCGGCCTGCTCGTATTTGGAACCCTCCACACCAACAACGCCCGCAAAACAGTAGACCGTATGATCGATGTCTTCCCGAGCGACCAGCAGGCTCAGGTGCGCACCATGCTCGCAGCCTCCCTGCGCGGCGTCATTGCCCAGCTCCTCATGAAAAAACAGGACGGCTCGGGACGCGTCGCCGTGAACGAAATCCTCGTCGTCAACAACGCCGTCTCCGCCATCGTCCGCGAAGGCGCGACCCAGAAATTGCAGGATGTCATCGTCGCCGGTAAAAGCCAGGGCATGCAATTCATGGACGACGCCATATGGGAGCAACTCCTCGGCGGTGTCGTCTCGCCGCACGAGGCCTACATGAAAGCCATCGACAAAGCGCGATTCCAACCCTTCCTCCCCCCCGAAGAAGCCGGCCTCGCCAACGCCGCCGGCGGCGGAGCGTAGCGTCACCTTGGCGAGTGGGTGCTTGTTCGATTGGTCAGATCAGTCTGATCTGTTCCGCTTCAACCTGCTCCGAGCATCGTTTTCGCTGCAGCCAGAGCCTCTGGGATTTTTGAGGTATCTTTGCCGCCTCCACGAGCGGCGTCGGGTTTGCCGCCGCCTTTTCCTCCGACGATCGGGGCGATGGTTTGGATGATTTTGCCGGCTTGGATTTTTGAGGTGAATGCCGGGCTGACGCTGGCGGCGAGGGAGACGGCGTTGTTGGCGGAGCCTGCGAGCACGGTGACGCCTTCGAAGTTGGACTTGAGGGCGTCGAGCACGGCTTGGAGATGGTCGCCATCCACCGCCCCGAGATTGGCGGAGAGGAAGGGGATTCCTCCGAGGGATTCGGCTTTTGCGGCGAGGTCTTTGGCCTGTGCGGCGGCTTCTTTGGAGCGCGCGGCTTTGAGGGCTTTTTCGAGTTCCTTTTGATTGGCGAGGAGGGCTTCGATTTTCTTTTCGATCTCGGCCGCGGGAGCGTTCAGGAGACCGGCGATGTCATGCAGGCGCTCAGCGTCGCTTTTCGTGAGCGCGGCGGCTTCAAGGCCGGCGACGGCCTCGATGCGGCGGACTCCGGCGGCGATGGCGGACTCGGCCAGGATGCGGAAGAGGCCGATCTCGCCGGTGGCCCGGGTGTGGGTGCCGGCGCAGAGTTCCATCGAATAGCCGTCGAGTTTACCTGTTCCTCCGACTTGGACAACGCGCACGGTGTCGCCGTATTTGTCGCCGAAGAATTGCATGATATCCGCGCGGCCACGCACATCCGCGTAGGGGACTTCGGTCCAGGATACGCTGGAATTTTCGAGGATGCGTTCATTCACCAATTTCTCGATGTCCCGCACCTGTTGCGGAGTCAGGGCGGCGCTGTTGAAGTCGAAGGTGAGTTTTTCGGGTGAAACGGCTGAGCCCTTTTGCGTGGCCTCTGGGGAAACGACTTCGTGCAGTGCCCAGTGGAGAAGGTGGGTCACGGTATGGTGGCGCTGGATCGCCGCACGGCGTGTGGCGTTGACGGAAATCTGGACTTCATCACCGACATTCGGGGCGTCGGCGGAATCGAGTAGGTGGAGCCAAGTGTTGCCAGTCTTCTGGGTGTTTGCGACACGCCAAAGCTGTCCGCCCCGTGTGATCTCGGCTGTGTCGCCGACTTGTCCGCCCATCTCGGCATAGCAGGGAGTGCGGTCAAGAATCACTGCGGTGCGGTCTTTGATGGTCAGAACCTCGAGCACGCGGGCCGTGTCTGTGAGGTAGTCGTAGCCTGTGAAAACCGTGGGCGTGGTTGTTTCGATTTCGGAGAGGGTGATAACTTGTTTCTTCTGGGCCGCACGGGCCCGCGCGCGCTTGGCTTCCATGAGTGTGTTGAATCCCTCGGTATCGACCGTGAGGCCGCGTTCGCGCGCCATGAGTTCCGTGAGGTCGAGAGGGAAGCCCTGCTCGTCGTAGAGTTTGAACGCGAAGGCGCCCGAGATGTTTCCCTGAGTTGCAGCTTCGTTGAAAAGCTCGATACCCCGGTCGAGCGTTTTGTTGAAGGATTCCTCTTCGAGTTTCAGGACATTCTCGATGTGTTTTTGCTTGGCGCGGATTTCTGGGAAGACATCGCCCATCGTGCGGGCGAGCACATCGACGAGTTTGTGGAAGAATGGCGCGCGGAAGCCGAGAGAGCGGCCGTAGCGGACAGCGCGGCGCAGGATGCGGCGGAGCACATAGTTCCGGTCGGTATTGCCGGGTTGAATGCCGTCGCCGATGGCAAAGGTGAGGGTGCGGATGTGATCGGCGATGACGCGGAAGGCGACATCGTTTTTTTCCTGTTCGGTGTCGCCAGTGGAACCGCTGACAGGCAGCGTGGATCCGTAGGTCTTGCCGCTGAGTTTTTCGAGTTCGTCGAAGATCGGGCGGAAGATGTCGGTCTCGTAGTTCGAGATGCGCGCGTTGGCGAAATCGGTGAGATTTTTTGTGCCTTGGATGATTGAGGTAACGCGTTCGAAGCCCATGCCGGTATCCACATGGCGGGCGGGGAGGGGAGAGAACGAGCCGTCCGGGTTGGCATTGAATTGGATGAAGACAAGATTCCAAATCTCGATGCAGTCGGGGGAGCCTTGGTTGACGAGCGCGCCACCGGTGTCGCCGGCGGGCGTGAGATCGACATGCAGCTCCGAGCAGGGGCCGCAGGGGCCGGTTTCGCCCATCATCCAGAAGTTGTCCTTCTTGTTGCCGTTTACGATGTGGACGGATGGATCGAGCCCGGCCGCGCGGAACTTCTCGGCCCAGATTTCCCATGCCTCCTCGTCGCGCGAGGCGGGGTCGCCCGGCTCGGGATTGTAGATCGTGGCGTAAAGGCGGGCGGGCGGGAATTTCCAACGGCCGATGACGAGTTCCCATGCCCAGTCGATCGCTTCTTTTTTAAAATAATCCCCGAATGACCAGTTGCCCAGCATCTCGAACATCGTGTGGTGGTAGGTGTCGAGTCCGACATCATCGAGGTCGTTGTGTTTTCCGCCGGCCCGGATGCATTTCTGCGTATCGGCGGCGCGGAGGTCGGAGCCGGGCAGCGCGCCCGCCCACTTGGAGACATCCGGCGCCTTCTGGCCGAGGAAAAAGGGGACGAACTGGTTCATGCCCGCATTCGTGAAAAGCAGGTTCGGCGAGTCGGGCATAAGGCTCGAGGACGGAACGATCGTGTGTTGCTTTTCGTGGAAAAAATCGAGGAACGACTGGCGGATTTGAGCTGATGTCATGGTTGAAAAATTGGTCGCGGTAGGAAACCCTAGTCCGGCGGGGTTGGCAATCGCGTTCAGGCGGGAGTTGCGCTACC
>JAPLTI010000217.1 GCA_026398285.1 Verrucomicrobiota bacterium | reverse complement strand
GGCCTTTTTCCAAACCCAGGATGTGGTTTCTTTGATCGTATAGACTGGTCATAGAAAATCAGCTGTTCGTTATACGCACATGTCAGCGTTCTGCAATTCTGATTTCTAAAACTGGCATTATATGAAGACCAGTGGGCCTGCATTTGACGGCAGGAGAGATGAATCGACAATGTAAGCAGACTCACACGAAGCCGACGCCGATTCACTTAACACTCTCATGACAAATTGCCAAAACTACATCAACGGTCACTGGACTTCCCCAGCCCATAGCTCTTCGCTCCAAGCCTTCAATCCCTCGAGAGGAGAGGTCATTGCCACGGTGCCGTCCTCCGGTGCAAAGGATGTGGACGAGGCCGTGGCAGCCGCCAAGGCAGCCTTTCCCGCTTGGCGCAACACGCCACCGAACGAAAGGGCTCAGGTGTTCTTTAGGCTGAAAAATTTGTTGGAGCAGTCCTTTGAGGAATTGGCCTTGGGCATTTCCATAGAGCATGGCAAGACACTTTCCGAATCCAGAGGAGATTTACGCCGGGGCATCGAGGTCGTGGAATTTGCATGTGGCATTCCCACCCTCCTCATGGGTGAAAGCCTGGAAAACATTGCGAGAGGCATCGACTGCCACACGGACCGCCACCCTCTCGGCGTTGTGGCCGGTATTTGTCCCTTTAACTTTCCTGCGCTGGTTCCCATGTGGATGTGGCCGCTGGCCATCGCTTGCGGGAATACATTTATCCTGAAACCCAGTGAGAAAGTGCCGCAAACGATGCAGCGCATTGTGGCGCTCATGGAACAAGCGGGATTGCCGGCCGGCGTCATGAACATCGTGCATGGGGGGCGGGATTGCGTGGAGGCGCTTCTGGAACATCCCGACATCCGCGCGATCAGCTTTGTCGGATCGTCCCCCGTGGCTCGGGAAATCTACCGCAAGGCCACAGCGCATGGAAAACGCGTGCAATCTGCGGGAGGAGCAAAAAATTTCGTCATCGTCATGCCGGATGCCGATGTCGAGAAGACAGTGGGCGCCTTGAAGGACTCAGCCTTTGGCTGTGCCGGGGAGCGCTGCATGGCGGCATCCGCCGTCGTGATGGTGGGCGAGGCATCCGAGCGAGTTCTCACGGCCTTGGTGGATTCGGTCAAGGAGATGAAAGTGGGACCAACGGACGAGAGGACTGTTCAGCCCGACATGGGAGCACTCATCTCTTCCGAACACCGTGAGCGCGTTGCCGAGCTGGTCGATGCCGGGCAGCATGCAGGCGCACGCCTCCTCGTGGATGGTCGCAAGCTTCAAGTGGACGCCGCACCGGCGGGATATTTCTTCGGACCCACCGTGGCGGATCAGTTGGACTACGGAAATCCCTTGGTGGATACGGAAGTCTTCGGGCCTGTGCTCTCTGTGCTCCGAGCAAAGACGCTTGAAGACGCGATTCTCTCAGCCAACCGGCAACCTTTTGGAAATGGTGCGTGCATTTTTACCGGCTCGGGAAAAGCCGCGCGCGAATTTCGCAGGCAAGTGGATGCCGGTATGGTGGGAGTCAATGTCGGAGTTCCAGCCCCGCTCGCCTACTTCCCGTTCGCGGGATGGAACGATTCATTTTTTGGAGACCTTCACATGCAAGGCAAAGAAGGCGTGGAATTTTATACGAAGCGCAAAACGACAACCACCCGGTGGTTCGGACTCGGTGAGGGAGAAATCTGGGCGAAGTAAAAATGACCGACGGCATGATACCCCTTCGCTTCAACCCAGCCGACTACCAGCCTCAGGGAAACAGCCCCTATTTCCGCATGCCCGTAGGCTTCGGCCCGTTTCCCGGCCCCAGACAAATCCCCCACCCTGGAAAGCGAGACCCCTCTCAAAGCAGGCGAACCGTGGCTTCCGTGAGCTATCGGAGCGACTTGGAAGCCATCCGAAAACTGCTGCCGACATGCTTCGATCCAGACCCTGCGGCCACGGTCACTGTCGAGGTGCAACAACTCGAAAATCTCGATTGGCTCGCCGGTCGCGGATACTCGACGCTGGGTGTGAAATTTCCAGCCACCTGCACAACGGATGCCGGTCTAATCCGAGGCGACTTTTTAGCGATCCTTTGGGAAAACCTCGCCGACCCCATCATCAGCGGACGCGAGGAACTCGGCTTCGCCAAGCTGTGGTGCGAGATCGATCAGACGGTTTCCTCCACATCGCAAAAAAAATACTGTGGACACTGGATGGGGCATCATTTTTTTGAAATGGAGCTCACCGATTTAAGCGAGGCCACGCAGACCACTGCGGCCCCCAAGCCGCTCTTTCACTACAAGTATTTCCCGAAAACAGGGCACCCGGGAGTCGCGGATGCCGCTTACGCCATCATGACCCCTGTGCAAAACCCTTCACTGGTCGTGGACCGCCGACTCAGCGGCAAAGGCTCGTTCCGGTTTACCAAATCCTCTTGGGAAGAGCTTCCGACTCTCTTTCACATCGTGAATGCCTTGGCGGAACTACCCATCAAGGAATTCCTTTCCGCCACACTCGTCTCATCCCATGGGGCGAAAGATTTCTCGGATCAGACGATCCTGCAGACAACAAGCCATCACCAGTTTCCCGAAAATTTTATCTATGCAAACCAAACCTAAAATCAAAACAGTCATCAACCCAACGAAAGCGGAATCCGGCGCGGCGGCCGCCAAGCTTGGCGCGAAGCTGATCCGCGATGCCATTAAGAAAAACGGAAAAGCAAACATCATCGTCGCCACAGGCGCTTCCCAGTTTGAGATGCTCGGCAGCTTGATTCTCGAAAAAGGAATCGATTGGACAAAAGTGACCGCGTTTCACCTGGATGAATACGTCGGCACGCCGATCACGCATCCGGCATCATTCCGCAAATACCTCTGGGAACGCTTCGTTTCGCGCTTACCACTACCACTCGCAGCCTTCCACTACATCAGCGGAGAGGGCGATGCACAGGCTGAATGCAAGCGCGTGGGAGCGGTTATCGCCAAACATCCGATCGATGTTTGCTTTGCCGGCATCGGAGAAAATGGACACCTCGCCTTCAATGACCCGCCAGCCGATTTTAAGACCAAGGCCCCCTATCTCGTGGTGAATCTGGACGAGGACTGCCGCAAGCAACAAATGGGCGAGGGATGGTTCAAAACCCTCGCGCAAGTGCCAAAGCAGGCCATCTCGATGTCGATCCAGCAAATCATGAAATCCGAAGCCATCATCTGCACTGTGCTGGATTTTCGCAAAGCCGAAGCCGTGAAAAATTGCCTCACCGGCAAAGTCTCACCGCTGCACCCGGCCTCGATCATGCAAAACCATCCATCGGCCATTTGCTTTCTGGATACAAAATCCGCCTCGCTTCTG
>JAPLTI010000127.1 GCA_026398285.1 Verrucomicrobiota bacterium | reverse complement strand
TTGTCCGGGCTTGGTCGGAATGGGGGCATGCACCTCGCCGATCAACTGCTTGCTCGACTCATCCATGCAGACCACAGGGAAGCGGGGATCATAGGGCAACCGGTAGACATTCAAGACATCTTCCATCGCGGCAACAAAGGCTGCGTCCCCATCGGGTGGAATCTTCCAGTATTTGCTCAAATGAGGCTGCAACTCGTTTTTTTTAGCGAGCGCTGCACCGTCATCACCGATACCGTGTCAACGACCTTGAGTTCGACGAGCTTGTCGGCCAAGAGACGCACCGTCCAGCGTTGGTAACCCTCCGGGGTCGGCGAGCAAGCCAGCGCGGTAAGGCGAGCGTCAAATGTTCCGTCGAAAGTGACATCCCGCGGTTTGCAAGGCGGCTTGCGAACCAGAGCCGCCTCCAATCCTTCTTCAACAAAACGTTGTTTGAGGTGCTCTACGGTGCGGGAGCTGATCCCCAAAGCGGCTGCCACATCGGCCACTTTCCAAGGGTCACCGTGCTCGCCCGCATCGCACAGGAGCAGGGCGCGAGCGTGGAGAAACTTCGCGGCAGGGGTCTTCCCGCAGCGGGTGAGTTGCGTGAGTTCAGTGCGTTCCGATTGCGTGAGAGTAACTTTGTATCGATTGGCCATGCCGGAGAAAAATCCAGCTAGGCCAAATTTGCAATGCGAAAATATAAATGTTACGAGATACTAGGTGTGCCGCGAGGCAATCCCATGGGTGAGGTATTCAAATTTATCCAATCTTTTCTGGATCAAAACGGGGATGCCAGCGTGTTGTCCCGCGAGATTTCGATAGTGCTCGCTAACCCGGCGGCATTCGTGGATGACCCACTTCGCGCATCATTTGCTCAGGCGCTTTTGCAGCCCGACCTCTACCGCGCCGACAGGCCGCCCGCGCCATGGCAGCGCTGGGGGAGCGACATCGATGCGCTGGCTTTGAGGCAGATCGAATTGGCTGCAAATCTGCCCGTGTCGGTTGCAGGTGTGACGATCATCGAGAACGGCTCGCCAAGGCGATTGAGGACGAGTCGAAATTTGGAGTGGGAGCCTTTTTCAAGCAACCTCGGCAGCACGATGTGATGGACGAGGATTGGGGCATCAGTCCCATTACTGCTGCCAATAAGGACCGGGCATGGGGGCAACTTGGAACGAGCGGGAGTGGAAACCACTTTGTCGAATTCGGGCTCCTGACCATGGATGACGAATCGAGCGGTCTTGCCGCAGGAACCTATGTGGCGCTTCTTTCGCATAGCGGAAGCCGAGGCACTGGTGCCGCTGTATGCGACCACTACAGCAAGCTCGCGACAAAGCTGCATCCGGAACTTCCCAAAGAACTCTCGCGCCTTGCATGGCTCTCCCTCGATAGCAACGAGGGGCGTGAATACTGGGCAGCCATGGAACTGATGGGCAACTACGCTGCTGCCAATCACGCGCTGATTCATCGCCATATCGCGGAAAGCTTGGGTGCAGAAGTGATCCTCGACATTGAGAATCACCACAACTTCGCCTGGAAAGAAGTGCACTTCGACAAGGAAGTCATTGTCCATCGCAAGGGAGCCACGCCAGCAGCAACAGGGGTGCTCGGTATTATTCCTGGTTCGATGGCGGCTCCGGGTTTTGTCGTCCGGGGAAAAGGGAACAAGGACTCGCTCGACTCGGCATCGCATGGAGCTGGCAGGCGAATGAGCCGCAAACGCGCAACGGAGACTTTATCCTGGAAAGATGCGAATGAGACGCTGCGCGAGCGTGGCGTGATGTTGTTATCGGCCGGTTTGGATGAAGTGCCTGACTGCTACAAAGACATTACAACTGTCATGGCCGAGCAGGCCGATCTGGTCCAGGTTCTGGCTAGGTTTGACCCGAAGGTCGTGAAAATGGCCCCGAGCGGGGAAAGGCCGGAGGATTGATTGGATGGAAATCATTCGGCACATCGTCAGCGGACCAAGCCCCTCCATGTGCCTGGTGCATTTGGGCGACTCTATCACTGAATCCAAGCGCAATGCTCACCTCAATTCATAAGCGTGACTTCACTTAAATCCGGCGAAAAAAAGGTCATCTACCAAATTCTGCCCAGTCGGAAACGAGGCGGAACTCAAGGTATTGCTTCTGGGCGATACCGCATGGAGTGGCAGGAAAAATAATTGCTATTTGCACAGGGCTCTTGAGACCTAAACAGGTATCTTTTGGATAGCAGATACCAGATTCTCGGTGATCGATGCCATAGACTCGAAATCGAGCGTGTCCACGGTGTCGGTGTGCTTGTTGTAGTTCGGATTTCGGAATAGGGCGGTATCGGTGAGCATCAAGGCGGGGAAGCCCTCATCCCAGTAGCAGAGGTGGTCGGAGAGGCGCATTTCGGGCATGACGACAGGGAGGGCGGCGCTGGAAACAACACTTACACGGGAGCCACCACTATTAACAGCGGCACACTCCAAGCCGCCACAGCCAACGCACTCGCCAACACCTCCCAAGTCGTCCTGAACAACGGCGGTTCCTTCTTGGTCACAGCAGAGAACGCCGTCAACGACGACGCTGCCATCCATCTCAATGGCGGTCGCATGGCCATGAGCGGAAACTTCAACGAAACCGTAGGTGCGCTCACTCTCAGCGCCAACTCCACCCTCGATTTCTCCGGCTTCGTCGGCACCCTCCGCTTTGGCAGTATCGCTTCTTGGGCAGCCGGAGCCAACTTGGCCATCTGGAACTGGAGCGGACAAACCCAGCACGGAACAAACTACGGCACTTACCCGAACTCCAGCAACCTGGTCTTTACAAACAACTCCACCCTTTCCTCCAACCTCGCCAATATCAGCTTCTATAGCGACTCCGGCACCACCTCCATTGGAAGCGGATTTGAGCGAGGATTCACAGGCGGCGGAACCGAGATCATAGCCGTCCCCGAAACCGAAACCTACTTCTACGCCGTCGCCCTCCTCGTCGGCATCGTCATCCAATACCTCCGCCGCCGAGCCAAACGAAAATCTTCGGAGCGTCAACTTCCCGAATTCGCAACTCGCGCCACCGCGCGGTAGCGCGATCGTTTGCCAAGGTAGGGACGCCGCGCTCTCCGAGGCGTAGGCTACGAGCCGGAGGCCGTCGGGGTCCGACTTACGCGGCAAGGCCGCCATTGCATCCAGAAGAAACGCCGCTTCACGGCTGAAATTTGGGTCATGCCGGAGGATGGACCCTCCCAAGTTACGAATCGCGCTGCCGCGCGGTGGGCGAAAGAGGGGAGCACAGTCGTCTCGACTGTGAAAGACACCGCAGAAACGCTGCTTCGCTGCTGAAATTTGGGACACCAAGGGCCTGGCGATCCCTACCCGGGAATGATGAAGACGCCGCTTCGCGGCTGAAGTTTGGGTCATGCGAGGACGATGAACCCTCCCAGGTTGCGAATCGCGCTGCCGCGCGTCAACGCGATCGTTTGCCAAGGTAGCAACTGTCTTAACACGGAGAGGGAGAGTTGAGGATTTTGAGGGAGGAATTGAGGTGGACGACGAGTTTGCGCATGAGGGCGGTGAGGGCGACTTTGGGTGGTTTGCCTTTGGAAATGAGGCGCTGGTAGAAGTCCTTGAGGATGGGATTGGCGCGGCTGCCAACCAAGGCGCACATGTAGAGGGCTTTTCTGGCGACGGCGCGTCCGGCGCGGATGCACCGTTTGCCGCGAAGAGTTCCGCTGTCGCGGTTGAAGGGGGCGACTCCTGCGAGAGCGGAGATGGCCTCGCCGGAAATGGTTCCCAATTCCGGCAGGCAGGAAAGGAGGATGGCGGCTGATGTGGCACCGACTCCTTTGGTGCGAACCAGGATTTCGCGCTTTTGGTGCATGGCTTGGTCTTGGCTGATGGTATCCTCGATGAGCTTGTCGATCTGTTTGATTTGGGCATCGAGGAAGCGGAGGTGTTTTTCGAGCATGCGGCGCAGGACTTTGTCCTGGATGTCGCGGGAGCGGTTGGACTCTGCGGCGCGTTGGGTTTTAAGGTCTTCGCGGCGGGCGACCAATTCGGCTAGGAGCACCTGCTGAGGGCTGGGCTCTGGCGTGGGGTCGGGCGGGAAGGTGCTGGCGAACTCGGAGATCGCTTTGGCATCAATGGCGTCGGTTTTGGCCAAGAGACCGCGGCAACGGGCGAAGTCACGGACGCGGGCGGGGTTGAGTCGCGTCACGCGCACACCGGCTTTCCAGCAGGCGCGCAGGAGGGTGTTTTCGTAGCCTCCTGTGGATTCGCACACGATGTGGAATTGGGAGTGGAGGCGGTGGAGACCCTTGAGCCAAGTTGTGATGGCTTTCGGGGTGTTTTGGATTTGCGCGGGCACTTTGAGGCCGTTGCAGAAGAGTTGGAGGCTGTCTTTGGCGACATCGACTCCGAGGAATTTGACGCTGTTTGTGGATTGGTTCATGGTTTGGAAGGTTTGACTCATCCTTGTATTACGAGCTTGGCGCGTGGGATTGGACCTCGCGCCCGCTCAGGCAACTGTTCGAGTTGAAAACCAAAAGCACCGGCGGCCAAACTACCCACGGGCTCCTCGAAAGGGCGCAAGGGACGCAGCGGTCTTCCGGTGCCGACCCGCTGCTGCTGCGCAGCAGCAGCGGGTCTCTTCTGGTTGCTGAATGCATCTGCGCTCAGCGAACAGAAAATAGCATAAATTGAAGAAACAAGGGACGCCGCGCTCTCCGAGGCGTAGGCTACGAGCCGGAGGCCGTCGGGGTCCGACTTACGCGGCAAGGCCGCCATTGCATCCAGAAGAAACGCCGCTGTGCGGCTGAAAAAATGGGGCGCGCTCGTCGCGAAGCTGGACGAGCAAAAGTGTTTTCAAAATTTGGAAACCAAACACGCCTGAGAATGCTTCAGGTTTTGACTCGCTGTTTCTCATTTTCCTGAAAAGTAGCTGGATAAAAATGCAGCATGATGTTAGAAACTATTTGCATTATTATCCAGTATGCAATCTTCAACGCAACACGCACATCGCACCTTCAAAGAATGCAATGGAACGCTGCGGACTTGCGAAGCCCTGCGGGCTGGAATTCACCCCCGCTCACTCTATGAAATGCGTGATCGCGGAGAAATCGAGCAGATCGCACGCGGCCTGTTTCGACTTGCTGAACTCCCGCCGCCGGGGGAACCCGATCTTCTCACTATTGCGAAGAAAGTGCCACAAGCTGTGTTTTGCTTGCTGACAGCTCTCGCATTTCATCGTCTGACAACACAGATTCCGCACGCGGTGGAGGTGGCCCTTCCTCGCACGGCACGGATACCTCGTCTCGATTACCCTCCGATCAAAGTTTTCCGCTTTTCTCCTGAATCCCTGAATGCTGGGATCGAAACTCATAGTCTCGATGGCGTTGCCATTCGGGTTTACTGCCGGGAAAAATCTCTGGCAGATGTTTTCAAGTATCGCAACAAAGTGGGCCTTGATATCGCGCTTGAAGCTCTTCGCGCCTATCGATCGCAGCCGAAACGGGATTATCAAACCGTGATGGGGTTTGCCCGCGTTTGCCGAGTTGAAAATGTGATCCGTCCCTATTTGGAGGCAACACTATGAAACCGCTGAGAAATGTTTCAGCCTCTGTGCATCAGCGGTTGTTGAATCTGTCACGCCAATCGGGCAGACCTTTCAATGAGTTGGCTCAATTCTACGCCCTTGAAAGGTGGCTTTACCGGCTTGCCCGTTCCGATTACCGGAATCACTTTGTTCTCAAAGGAGCTTTGATGTTGTTGGCGTGGGAGATGCCATTTTCCCGCCCGACGAGGGCTATTGATCTTCTCGGAAGAGTTAGTAACGACCTCGACTTGGTGCGGAATGCCATCGCGGCGATTTGCCGAATTCCAACCGATGAGGATGGCATGGTTTTCGATCACGAATCGGTGGTAACTGAACGCATTGCCGAGGATGCCGACTATCACGGTGTCCGGGCAACATTCCCCTCACAGCTTGGGAACGCGATCATTCCGATGCAGATCGATATTGGCTTTAGTGATGTCATCACGCCATAAGCCACAACCATCGTCTACCCCGCAATTCTCGGTCATGCCGCGCCCGTTCTGCGCTCCTACAATCGAGAAACCGTGATTGCAGAGAAGTTCGAGACGATGGTCAAACTGGGCGAACTCAATAGTCGAATGAAGGATTTTTTCGATATTTGGCTTCTGGCAAAAACTGGACAATTCCGCATGCCGGAACTTTCTCATGCGATCGAGCAGACTTTTCCAATCGAGGCACAGCGTTGATTGACAGTCCCGTGTGTTTCACGGAAGAGTTCGCGATGATTCCATCAAAGGTCGCCCAGTGGACTGCGTTTCTTCGCCGTAATCGATTCACCAACGCTCCAGACTCATTTTTAGATGTCGTGAACTTCGTTGCTGAATTCCTCCGCCCCATCGTCATTTCTTCGGTGGAGAAGCAGGATGGGAATTTCATTTGGGACGCTGGCGGACCTTGGCGGAGCGCGATATAATCTAGTCGTGAATACCCCTTGGAAACGAGGGGGCAGCAAGTGTTCATTTTCTTTCACTTTTTGCAAATCAACCGCTCCCGAAGATGCGCCGCTTCGCGGCTGAAATTTGGCACGCCAAGGGCCTGGCGATCCCATGGATTACGAGACGCCGCTTCACGGCTGAAAAATGGGACATGCGAGACTAGGTCCCTCCCAGATTCACGAATCGCGCGGCAGCGCGCCACCCCATCCAAAAAACGATTTTGTTATCCATGATTTTGTCAAAAAGAGTCGAGAGTTCAGAGTCGAGGGGCGCTACCAATTCCCGGCGCTCATAGAGACACCGCTACAGAACCAGCAAGGCACCTCAATATTGTCAAAATCGTCATATTCCTCCCGTCGCCACCGCCTGTGGCAATTACTGGCAGGATGGCGTCTATTGGGAAGGCGGTATGCATTGATTAGTTGCCAGAATTCGGCATCGTCAAAAAACATGCGGCCACGCTGAGGCTTTTTCATTTGAGAGCGTCTGAAACGGAAATGTCACGAATCGTTGATTGTCTGATTGGCCTCTCCGCTCTTTGATTCCCGTCCATGTTCAGACCCATTCTTTTATCACTGCTCGCCGTTTGTGCGCACGCCTCCGCCAACAATGTCATCTTCATCCACCCCGATGGCGCGGGCGTTGCCAACTGGCAGGCTGCCCGTTTTTATTGGGCTGGCCCCGATGCAGAGCTCAACTGGGACCGCATACCGCATATCGCCGTCTATCGCGGCCACATGGCGGATTCGCTTTCCGCGACATCAAACGGCGGGGCGACCTCCCATGCGTATGGCATCAAGGTCCCATCCGCCGCATTCGGCACGGATGGAAAATCCGCCTCGCGCCCGACAGCTGCGAACGGTGAGCAAGGCAGTCTGATGCACGAAGCGATGAGGCGCGGCGTCCGCACGGGTCTTGTGAACTCCGGCAGCATCATCGAGCCCGGCACCGCTTGCTTTGTGGCGAGCACCGCGCACCGTGATGACTACGAGCAAATCACTGCACAGGTTGTCGAATCCGGCGTGGATGTCATTCTCAGCGGTGGCGAAGAGTGGTTCCTGCCTCCATCCAAAGCGGGCCGCCATGTGAAGTCTGGGAAGCGAACGGACGGCCGCGACCTCATCGAAGAAGCTAAAAAAAATGGCTATACTGTTGTCTTCAACCGCACCGAGCTTCAGTCCGTGCCTGCCGAAACCAAGAAGCTCCTTGGCATTTTTGCCGAGCAGGACACCTTCAACGACATGGAGGCGGACAAGCTCAAAGCGCTCGGCTTGCCGATCTACGCCCCCGAGGCTCCCACCCTTCAAGAAATGACCGCCGCCGCCCTTCGCGTCCTCGCTCCTGGGCCTTTCTTCCTCGTGGTGGAGGAGGAGGGGTCGGATAACTTCGCGAATTTCAATAATGCTCCAGGCGTCCTAGACGCTCTGAAGCGCGCTGATGATGCCTTCGGAACCGTGCTGGAGTTTATCAATAAACACCCTGAGACCTTGCTCATCACAGCCGCCGACAGCTCGGCTGGTGCCATGGATGTTCTGGGCTTCCCTCCGAAACCCGACCTCCTGGCCAAAGCCGCAAGCGGGAAGGACACCAATGGTGCCCCTTACGGACTCGCGCCTGATGGTCAACCATTCCTCTCCAAACCTGACCGCTCAGGCGTGGTGCATCCCTTTGTCATCACCTGGGGCACATTGAGCGACGCATCTGGTGGGATTCTCGTCCGCGCGGCAGGGAAAAATGCAGATGAAGTTCAAGGAAGTTTCGACAATACGAAAATCTACAGCCTCATGCGCGAGGTTCTCTTCGAAGAGTAATGCCTCCCCCCCCTCAATTCAAACGGGGGGCGGTTCAACAGTTGAAAACCAAACTTATTTGCTCGGCGTAAATTTTGAGACCTTTGTGCCTTGGAGGCTGATTCCGGCCATGAGGCCTTCCTGGCTGAAAAAGAAGGCATACACGCCCTTCTGCAGGGTCGTTGTGGAAAACGTTTTGTAAAATCCCTTGTCGGCCACGACGAGGTTTGGCACTCCGCCAAGCTCGAATCCATTGGACTTGCGGAGGTAGTTCAGTGAGGCCTTGTCCATAAAGAAGAGTGCGTAGGAGAATTTTTCCACTCCCGCTTGAAATCCGTAGGAAGCCGCCGTGGTGTTGTAGTAGCCGACTGCTTTTCCACGCTCGAAGAGAACGCCGTCACCACGCTGAGCGCCGAAAATAAAACCTGCTTTGTAAACTTCGGGAAAAACAAGGACAGCCAGAGCTTTTTCACCCAGCACTTTCGCACCGGTATTATGGCGATAGAGTTTTTGCAGCGCGTGTTCGGAGTTCTCCCGCAACTCTTTTGCGGGGTAGCAAAAACCTGAGCTAGCAAATGTCAGAAGTGCCAATGCGGAGATAATGGAATTTTTCACCCGGTGATCTATTCTCGGGCCGTTGACTCTGTCAAGGTGACCTGCAGGACAGTATTGGATTCAAAGCGCTGCTGGCCTCCGCGTTATTTGAGTCTTTGATAAGTCTCCAATGGGGGTGTAGGTTTCCACATGCTTTCGAAGAATCTCCGAACAGCTGCCCTGCTCCTGATTGCCTCTCCGCTGGGCCTGCACGCAATAGCGGAACGCCTCACCCCGGAGCAAATGCGCGACGCCTCGTTTCTTGACACCGTCTCCATTCCCACGCCCGGGGAGTTTTTTCTCGCTGTCGACAAGCAATGCCAACCGAATTGGAGCAAGCTTCTTCGCCCATCTGTCCCTGCTTCTACATCCGACCGCGAGCACATAGCTCTACAACTTGGAATGCTCGCAGCCGACGGCTTCATGGCGATCGAGGCTCAGGACGGGCAGAGCGTGAAAAACACTGCCCGCGACACGCTCCTTCTCGCCAAAAAACTCAATGTGAGCCAACAAATCGTCGCCCGCAGTCAGAGCATATCCGACTTTGCTGATGCCGGAAATTGGAGCCGCCTGCGCGAGGAGTTGGATGCCATGCAGAATGATATTCGACTTTGCCTGCTGGAGCAAAAGGACAGCCCGCTGGTCGTTCTCGCCGTGGCGGGCTCGTGGGTTCGTCAGATAGATATGGCATCGAACCTCCTTGCCAGTGATGAAAACTCCACATCCACCGATTTGCTGGTTCAACCTGAAATAGCAAAGCGCATTCTGGGTAGAGTCGAGAATCTCCCCGAAAATTCCAAAAAACGCCCCATCGTCAAACAGCTCTCTGAAGGCTTGCACACGGCATCGGCTCTGATGTCCCAGTCCAATTCCTCCCTGCCCCCGTCGGCCGTCCAGAGCATTGCCTCAACCATGTCCGCGATCACGGCCGCCGCAGCGGATGTGGACTCTAAAAAATGAAAGTGCGGACACTTCTTTTTACGATCTTTCTCGCTGGAATCGCTCACGCACCTGCCCAGTCGGACAAGGCCGAATCCGCGAATTCCTCTCCGCTTGATTGGAATGCCCATGATCAAAGCCCACGCAGCCTTGCGCTGGAACTCGCGGCGGGAAATGAAGGCGAGGGGTATCAGGTCCACGATGGCTTCTGGTCCGGGACGCTCGCCAAGGCCGAGCCTGTCCTTCTCGAGGTCTTTCTTTTTGCCGGAAACGACTACAGGTTCTCTGCGGCAAATTCGGAGCTCTTCTCGCAATTGAGGTTGTCGATTTTTGACACCTGGGGCTATCCCGCAGGGCAAGAATACTCAGGGAATTCCTCGTGCTCCACTGCCGGCATTTCCGTGATTCGCAGCGGCAGGTATTTCATCCGCCTTATCATGACGGAAGGTGACAAAGCCGACACCTGTATGGTATATTCTTACAAGTAACAACGCCATGGCCGCTGCATCCACCACCGAAAAGCTGAATACTCCGCAAGTGCGTCAGTTTTCCGTTTTTCTTCAAAATAAAGTCGGTGCACTTCTCGAAATCGTGCGCCTGCTCGATCAGAACAATATCATCGTTCTGGCACTCAGCATTGCGGAATCCTACGAGTCCGCGATCAGTCGAATCATCGTCAGTGACCCCGACCGCACAGAGGAGCTTTTTTGCGAACACAATATTCCGCACAGCTCCTGCGAGCTCATGGTCGTCGAGTTGGCAGATGGTCCCGGCGACCTCTCGAAGCTGCTGGCCGCCCTTCTCATGGCGGAAGTGAATGTCCACTTCAGCTACCCGCTTTTGGTGCGTCCTCGCGGTCGCGCCGTGCTCGTCTTGCATGTGGATGATATCGAGTGCGCGACTTCTGTGCTCTTGGGAGAAAGCTTCAAGCTGCTCACTCAAGGCGACCTCTCCCGCTGATCATGTCTGAAAATGCGGCCTCACGATCCCAGGCCGCGCGTATCCTTGGCGG
>JAPLTI010000313.1 GCA_026398285.1 Verrucomicrobiota bacterium | reverse complement strand
TGCTTTTAGGCGATGGGACAGGATGGAGCAGACCGACATCGAGGTAGGTCTTGTAGGTGCGCTCGCTGATGCCAAGGAGATCCATGACATCGCGCTTGCGCAGGATTTTTTTAGTAACTGCCGCCGCCGGTGACATTGAGGCGCCCTCCTTCCACATTGGAGACCCCAGAGGTGAGTAAATACCGGAGGCAGTCGATGGGGTCTTTGCTGGCTCCTTTCTGGCCGTCCTGTCCGGTCCACTCTTTGAGGGCCCAGACGGTGTTGGTGCAGCGCTCGGATATGTAGAGCCGAGGCGCGTTGAGGTGGTCGATGGGTTTTTCTTCGTCATAGTAAAGTGCGTCGTTGATGAGGCCGACTCCCTCTTCGATGTTCTCGCCAGGGCATGAGCGGAAACTCATGCCTGCGTCTTCCAGCTCCTCGAGGAGCGTGGTGGCCTGCTCGCGGGTTCCGGCGACCGTGGTGTTCGCATAGCGGCTGTCGATCCAGCGCTCGAAGACTTCGATGCCGTCGAGCGCCTCGAGCCGCTCGATCTCGCGCTTGTAGGCGAGCAGGCCGAAGCCGAAGGATTTCTGGCCATCACCGGCCTCGCCGTCTGCCTTTTTGCCGCTGGAGATCGCCCAGGACTCGGGGTAGCCGACTCCCTCGATGTAGGTATCGGTCTGCGGCCACTCGCGGTAGACCCACGCCCGGTCGGCGGCGTCCACTCGAATCCAGAGCATGAACCAATTTTTTCCGCCCGCCGGGTCGCAGAAGAGGTAGTTTGTCCCGTCCTTCGGCACTTGGTCGGCCTTGACGACATGGACCGACTCGCGGAAGCGCGGGAAACGGGTGGCGGTGGCTTTGATGGGGACGCCGTAGGCGCGGCAGAGGATTTTTTCTCGCGGTTGCTTGGCGAGCTCGATTTTCATGCGCTCGTAGCCTGCCCACGGGTTGTTTTTTGTCTGGAAATAGATGATGCCGGCATTGCGGGTCACGCATTCCTGCACCACGGGGACTTTTTCAAATCCCTTGCCGCTGCGCCTCGGCAATAGCTCGGCATCGCTCTCCTCGATGTCCTTGGCGCCTTGCAGGTAGTTTTTGACCGTGGGCGAGTAGCCTTCGATGGGTGTAAATGTGACGAGCAGGATGCCATTCCGGTCGAGAAGGCGGAATCGGATGGTTTCCAGCCAGTCGAGGGGCACCAATTCGTCGCACCAGGCTAAATCGATCTCGCCGCCTTCGATTGTCGTGATGTCCTGGGCGTAATTTCGGAACCAAACCTGTGATTTGTTCGGCAGCACCGCCGTATTCTCCGAAAAACCGTTTTTTTGCGTGTAGCTGATGTTGGTGACCTTGTTTCGCTTCGCCGTTCGCAGCTCCCGAGGCATGAAATTCCACACAATTGGCTGTTGCATGCTGATGCTGTTGTCATTCGTGGTCTGGAAGCACCAAACACGCGAATTCGGCTTCTCCAGAAGGGTCCCCATCGAGGAGTTGGTGTGGTGTGAACATCGCGCGTGCGAATCTGGGCAACTGCGCCAAAACGAATCGCCCATGTGCGT
>JAPLTI010000041.1 GCA_026398285.1 Verrucomicrobiota bacterium | reverse complement strand
AGGCGGCTGGATGCCTTCATTTTGTCGAACAGGGCGGCGTTCGAGTGGATCGCGTTCAGGATGTAAACGAGGCTTTTTTCGAGCGCGAACATGTTGAGCTGATAGCGCGTCTCCATCGAGCTGATGATCCGCCGCTCCAGCGAGTCCGAGAGCAGGTTGATGGCCTTCAGGTGGCCCTCGAAGTGGCTGATGCTTTGATAAAGCAGGCGGAGGATCACATCCTGGACCGAGAAAATCCTCAGCGGCGCGCGGCCTTCGAAAAGCGGGGCATCGTCGGGCATGACCACCACGATCCGGTCCTCGTAGACGAACACACCGGTCGAGGTGAGCTTGAGCAAAAAATTGTCATCGGCCGAGAAGCTCTTCGGGCGTTTGAAAATGATCGCCGCGTGGTCGGTTTCAAATTCCAGACGCGACAGCTCATCCGGGTCCAGTGAGGAGTGGAACGTGTGGTAATCGATATTGTAGAACTCCAGCAGATCCGCCTCGTCCTCGATGGTCGGGCTGTTGAAGACAATGATCTGTGCATCCTGCGGTTCGCAGCGCACGACAGTGCCGGCGTCCTCCGCCACACGGTAGTAGCTCCGCATGCCACCCGCCTTGGCGATGGGCATCTCCGGTGCCTCGGCGACATCACCCGCTTCGATGGATGCTGAACTCGACATGCCTGCACTCTCGGTCAAATCAATGCCCCGCGTCCATGCGTTTTTTGATCAATTCCAATCACCATCAAACACGCCTTTGCCATGTGCAAACAGCAGGTTATTGTTTCCTGCATGAGCAGGATTCGCTTTCGCATTGTTCCCTCGGTCGACCGTTCCTCCGAGGGCGTTTTCATTTCCGGCAGCAGCGAGGCGCTGGGGTGCTGGGATCCTTCCCGTGCGCTGCGCTTGACTTGGCAGCCACCTTTCCACACCGGGGAAATCGAGGCGCCAACAGGCTCTCACTTCGAATATAAAATCACACGCGGATCTTGGGAACGCGAGGCGGTGGATGCCCACGGCAATGTCCCCGGCAACCTCTCGCATGAGGTCTGGCTCGACGCCACGCTTCAACACACGGTTGCCGACTGGAAGGACCGCTTCAGCGGCAGGCTCACGCGCGAGGTCATGGGTTCGCGGTTGCTGGCCCAGGACCGCGAACTCCTCATCTGGCTGCCTCCCGCCTATTCGCGCGATTCCGCTCACCGATTCCCGCTCGTCATTCTCCATGACGGCGACGCCATCTTCGATCCCGCCCTCAGCCAGCCCTCAGGCATTGATCTGGCGGCCGACGAGTGGGTCTCCATGCTCTCACGCCGGGGCATGATGCCGGAGTCGATTGTCGTCGGCGTGAGGCATCCCGAGGGGTTTTCTCCCGAGGACATCACGCTCAGGGATTACGAGCTCTCGCCCGAGCTTGGAGGCGAGGGCTATGCCGGATTCATCGCGCAAGAACTGGTCGCCCACATGGATCAACACTACCGCACGATAGCCTCCCCCTCATCCCGCATTCTTGGCGGAGTGGGACTCGGCGCACTCCATGCCTTCCACACGGCACTGCGCCATCCGGGCATCTTCGGAGGCCTCGCCTGCCTCTCCACCTCTTTCGAGGACATCTCGCAATCCCTCCCGTCGAACTGCGCCGCTCTGCGCCTGCTTGAAGAAACGCCAACCCTCCCCAAAAACCTCCGCATGCACTTCGACTACGGCGACCAAGAGATCGACGAATGCTACGAGGGCTACCACACCCTCCTCGCCTCCCAGCTCCGCTCCAAAGGCCTCGTCGAAGGTCGCGAATTCCAAATCCAACGCATCCCCGGCGCTGGCCACACCCCCATCTCCTGGCGCGCCCGCCTCGGCAACGCCCTCAGCTTCGCCTCCAGATCCTAAAACCCCACATTCCCGCCGCCGCATTTCGCGAACCAAAAATTTGGACGATCGTCCAAATTTTTGGTTCAGCAGATTTGGGTGTAAGGTGAAAAAATCAAATCCGCTGGCGCAGCTGAAAGTTTCGGGCTGTGTGTCCAAAAATCATGCAAACTAGTCTGGGTCTGCTTTTCCAGTCGTATTGAAACGAAAAAAAATGCAACTGTGTCGGTTCTAAATAGCGACCAAAAATTTGGACGATCGTCCAAATTTTTGGTCGTTTGGGTTCAGCGAGGGGGCAGGTTTTTTAGGATTTCGAGGAAGACCGGGCTGAAGTCGCTTGGGTTTTTTTGGGCCCAGTCGCGGATTTTTTCCATTGGGAAGAAGGCGCCGGTTTCGACTTCCATCGGCGCGGGTTCGAAGGGGCCTTCGTGGTGGCCTTGGTAGGCTTGGATGAATTCCCAGCCGTTGGATTCACTTGGTGTGAGGCGGGTGAGGGGAGTCAGGAGGGGGCTTCGATGCCGAGTTCTTCTTGGAGTTCGCGGCGGGCGGCGGTGAGGTAGTCTTCGCCGGAATCGACATGTCCGGCGGCTGAGGAATCCCAGAGGCCGGGGTTGCGGTCTTTCCAGATGGAGCGTTTTTGAAGGTAAAGCTCTCCGGAGGCGTTGAAAAGGAGCATGTGGACGGCGCGGTGCAGCAAGTTATTCACATGAATGACATCGCGGAACTCGGAGCGCACGACTTGGTCCTGATCGTCCACGATATCGAACCGCTCATTACCGTGCTGGGCGGTGGCGGGTGCGGCGGTGAAGGCGAGGGACTCCCATTGAGCGGGGCTGAGTTGTTCGGCGCGAACGGTGGGCGGCATGCCGAGTGCGGCGGAGATTTTTTCCCAGTCGTTTTTGAACTCGGGAAGCAGGTTGCGGAGTTGCTTGCGGCGTTCGGAAAATCCGCGTCTCACGAGGGATTCGAAAATCGAATCATCAATAGCGCGGACCCTCGCTCTCGGCTTGCGGCGGAGGGTGATGACGGCGGAGTCCACCTTGGGCCTTGGAAAGAAAACGGAGGCTGGGAGTTTGCGCTCGAGTCGGATATCCCAGCGGCGACCGGTGCAGAGCGTCATGGCTCCGTAGTCACTCGTATCATGCGCGGCGCCGAGGCGTTGGGCGAGTTCGAGCTGCAGCGTGAGAACGAGTGCTGATGCGGGTGAGAGGGCGGATGCGTATTTCGCAATGAGTGGTGTGGAAATGTAGTATGGCAGGTTGCCGATGATCTTCACCGGGCCGTGACCCCAGAGTTCTCGGAGGTCGAATTCCAACGCATCGGCGTGGAACACCCGGTTTGTTCCATGCTCGAATTTCGACTTCAGATGCGAGATGAGGCGACTGTCTTTTTCGATGAGCGTGAGGCGTGTTTCCGGTGTCGCGAGAAACTCGGTGAGCGCGCCTAGCCCCGGACCAATTTCCACGATGTGATCGCCCGGCTGAATGTCGAGCAGCGCGACGATCGAACGGGCCAGATTTTGGTCGTGGAGAAAGTTCTGACCAAGGCTGCGGGTGGGGTGTGTTTCCAATTCCGCAAGCAATCGCTGGATGTCGCTCAATGTCATGGCGCCTTATAGCCTTTTTCCCGTTCATTCACAAAGAGGATGTGAACAACCCTGTGGGAAGGGGGTAAGTTTTTCCCAAGTTATTCACATTTTTTCCCGCTTGAGCAAATGCCCCTGCGGGTGTGATGTATGCGGCATTAAGCGGCTTGGCCGCATTTCATGGCCAGCGGACAAAAAAACACATCCTATCCTCCCTTTCGCTCCGCGCTGGTGCAGACATCTCTTGTGCTGGGCGCCATGGCGGCCGTTTTTCTGGCGGGGAGTGCCAGGCAAGGCGCAACGGGGATTTTTTTCGTGTTTTCGGGATTGGCGATGATTGTCTTCGCGCCGAACCGCATTGTTCCTCTGCGGTATTGGTTGCTATGCGCGGGGATCCTTGCCGCCTCGTCATTGAGCCTTCTGCCGCAGGCTTGGTTCCCAACGCCGGAGTGGCGGCTTGCCTTGTTGCAGTATCAGGCCTTCCCCACCTTGCCGTGGATCAGCTTGGCTCCGCGTGAGACGATTTACTGGATGGCCCTTCTGGTAGGGGCTTTGCTCACGGGCTTGTTCTCTCTAGGCCATCCGGTCCGTTCCGGAGTGAAGGTGTATGTCGCTCTCTTGGGCTTGCTGGCCTGTGCGGGCTATGCCGCTCTTGCCATCTACGCCAAGACTACCGGCTGGGAGTATCCGTTTTTCGACAAGCGTGGATGGTCGCCTCCGGAATTTGGCTTTTTCCCCAATCGAAACCACACGGCGGCATTGCTGGTGACAGGGAGTGTGCTGGCACTGGGAATCATTCGCGAGGCCTGGTCCAGTCGTCGTCCAGTCGTCTTCCTCCTGGCGGTGGCGTCGCTGGGGCTGTGCGTTTATTCGCTCCTCTTCTACTCCATCTCGCGCGGCGGGGTTATTTTTTTAGTGATTGGCGTTTTGTTGTGGTTGGCGGCTCTCGGTAGGACGCACCGATCGCTTCCACTCTTGGTGTCGTCATTGGCCATCGCTGGCACGCTGGTGTGGATTTTTCTGATATCCGAGGGCGAGGCGCGCAATCGCATCCTGGAATTCCTGGGCGTGCAGGACGGGGAAAAAGCGGGGCCTTTTGAGGGTGATCTGCGCTCCAAAATCTTTCTGGATACCCTGCATATCATTCGAGACTACCCGCTGACCGGAACCGGGCTTGGGACATTTGGCTATGTGTTTCCTTTCTACATGCAGGCGAGCATCGACGAGGCGATGCCGATTCATCCGGAGAGCGACTGGCTCATGCTGGCTGCGGAGGCTGGGATTCCCGCGCTCTTACTTGCACTGGCTCTGCTGGCATTGTTGGTCTCGGATATTTTTCGCCTGCGAGAGGGTGGTTCCTGGCCTTTGCGTTGGGGAGTCGTCGCCGCTGCGTTGGCGGCGATGTTGCATGGTTTTGTGGATGTCCCTCTTCACCGCATTGAATTGGGATGGTGGGTGCTCGTGCTGGCGGGTCTGGCGTTTGGAAATCCCTCGCCGACTCATACCGAGAAAAGCAGTGCATGGCTTGTGCAGCGTTTGATTTTCGGCATCGCCGGCGCGGTTCTTCTCGCCGGCGGGTCGATACTCATCCGTTCCCAGTGGTTCCACGAACATCCCTTTCCGCCCTACCGGGGCAAGATTGTCGTGGGGGAAATTCGAAAACTGAATGCGGAAGGACGCTTTCAGGAGGCGGCTGCGCTGGGTCACTCGGAGCTTAGCCTCAGCCCGATGGAGCGCGGTCTCTACAGGGAACTCGGCTACAGCGAAATTACGGGCAATGGCGACCCCCAAGTCGTCGATGCCGCTTTCGCAGCCGAGCGGGCACTGAATCCTGTCAGCGCCAAGATTCCTTACGACCAAGGAATCCTCTGGATCCGCAACGACCCCGCCCGCACAGCGCCTCTGTGGGGCGAGGCCTTGAAGAAGCACGCCCGCATCGAGCAGGGCGGGGGATATGCCAATCTTGTCGAATACTACCGCAGCCTTCTCTCCCAAGCGCGGTCGCATCCGCCGCTTTTTGAGGCCCTCGGCCAGTATGCGACTCTTTCGCCAGACTTGCAGATCGTTTGGATGGCGAGTTCACCAAACGCCCGCATGGAGGACGCCATTAAAGATCCCACATTTTTAAAAATGCTCACGCCAGAGCAGCGCAGGGAATTTTTGATTTCCTGGTTCAATCGCGGTGCGAAGTCTGAATTGGAGGAGTTCCTGCGTGCGAATCCGGATTGGGAGGACGCTGCCTGGCCTGTTCGCGTGCGTCGCATGGTGGCGCAGAAGGAATACTCCGCTGCCATCGCCGCCGTATCGGCTCGCTACAAGATCGATCTCTCGCTGCCTGTTCTCTCTTCGGAGGTCCTTCAATCGGACCAGCCCCCACTCGATCTCGCTGCTCGTGTCGCTTTTTTCGTCGCCAAGGGAAACACCGTGACTGCGCGCCGGGAGGTCGCGGAATCGGCTCAATCAAACCAACCGGAAGGCCTGAGGTTGCGATGCATCCTCTCTCTCCAAGCGGGGGATGCCGCTGCGGCGTGGTCTGCGATGGATGCCTATCTCCGCGAGACCAAGCGGGGAAACTTTCCTTAAAAGAGAGGAAAACTTCAAACGACGGGAGTCTCTGGTTCGTCGGCTCCGTCCTCTTCGATTTCCTTGCGAATGGCTTTTGAGATGAATGGACGCACGAAGCCGTAAATGAGGAACGAAACAAAGAGAACGGCCGGCATCCACTGGTAATTCATCGCGGTGAATGCCAACAGAAAAATGAGCCCCAGAAAAGCGGGGATCGAGCGCTGGGTGCGCCAGTTCACGCTTTTGAAGCTCGGATACTTCACATGGCTGAACATCATGAAGGAGAGAAAAATCAACAAGGGTGGCAGTGCGTTTTTCCACGGTCCGATGGTGCGATCATCCGCCTGCAGCCAGAGCATGAAAAGGGTGAGGGATGCGATGAGGCCTGCAGCGGCTGGTATCGGGAAGCCGCTGAAATCCTTCTCGGGTTTATCGGCGTTTGCTGCGGCGACACAATTGAAGCGCGCCAAGCGCAGTGTGCCGCAGAGCAGGAAGAAAAAAGCAATGAGCCAACCTGTCCGCTGAAAATCACGCAACACGATCTGGTAAACCAGAAGTGCGGGAGCGATACCGAAGGAAATCGTGTCGGCAAGCGAGTCGAACTCGCGTCCGAATGGGCTTTCATGACCGCCGAGTCGGGCGAGGCGTCCATCGAGCAGGTCAAAGACACAGGCTCCCAAAATGAAGGCAATGGCCTCGTGGTAGAGAGTTCCGGCCGAGTGCCCGTTGGCTACCAGCGTCGCCGCCTCGATGATTCGCAATGTCGCCGCGAAACCGCAGAAGAGGTTTCCCGCCGTCATGAGATTCGGCAGCAGGTAGATTTTAGGCTCGTTGGGAAATCGCATGGGATGGCTTCAGCTTTGCGGGTGGAGTCTCGCAACCGGAGTCTCTCCGCCGCGCACACGGTCGCCGATTTTTACCAACACCTCGGCGTTCATTGGCAGGAAAATCTCGGTGCGCGACCCGAAACGAATCATGCCGAATCTCTCGCCGCGTTGCAATTTGTCGCCGACCACAGCCCACGGGCAGATGCGCCGGGCGATGGCACCCGTGATCTGCTTGACCATGACATTACCCGCAGGTCCTGAAATAACCCACGAGCGGCTCTGGTTGAGAATCGAGGACTGCGGATCGCGTGCATCCAGAAACCCGCCGGGCTTCGGTTCCGAGTGCGTGATTTCGCCGGCGATGGGGGTTCGATTCACATGCACATCAAACACCGAAAGAAAAATGCCGATGCGGCGCACTTTGGTTTTTAGGAATTCGCCCTCGTCCACTTCGTCAATCGTCGTGACAACTCCATCCGCAGCAGACACCGCCGTATTCTCATCCCCCGCAGGCACGCGTTCCGGGTCGCGAGAATCCATGTGGCTTCGGAAAGTGCGCGGTTTTTCATCGCGGTAGGCTAACAACCGTCACGCATTTGCCAAGCCCCGCCTCGTTTTCTGAGAGACCGCGAGTGGCTGATGCACTCGTGAGCTCCCTGGATGCCGATTTTTTATTTTTTGCAAATTTGCCGCTTAAAAACTTGCAATGCTCGAATCTTATCATATTCTTCGCGTCCTTTATGGCAAAAACAGCATGGCTCGAGCGCAATAAGCGCAAACAGAAAACAGTTGAAAAATATGCGGCTCTCCGCGCGGAATTGAAGGCTAAAAAAGACTACGCCTCGCTCACTCAGCTTCCTCGCGACGCAAGCCCAACACGGCTCGTCAACCGCTGCCGCATCTCCGGACGCCGCCGCGCGTTCCTTCGCCGCTTTCAGATTTCCCGTATCACTTTCAGCGAACTCGCTTCCTCCGGTCTCATCCCCGGCGTAACGAAATCGAGTTGGTAGTCTCCTAGTCCGCCCGCTGCCAATCCTGGCGGCACGGGCGGGCAACCTGCTCCGGTTCCATGTCCCCACTCTGGAAGAGAAACCCTTTTGT
>JAPLTI010000152.1 GCA_026398285.1 Verrucomicrobiota bacterium | reverse complement strand
CATCCTTGCGGAAGACTTCCATCTGCCATGAGCCGGGAGTGGCAAGTTGCGCGCCCCAAAGGACACCCGCCTCGCGATCCTCGAGCGCGACGAAGGGAAAAAAGCCGCGCACCGGCATCGAGCCGACCTGGCCAAAGCGTTCGCAGGCGATGCCGTGACCGATCCAAGAACGCTCGAGTTGCAGATCCTCGATGCCTTGCGTGTCGAGGCGGCCTTCGGCACTCCAGGTCGAACGATAGCGATGCACAAGCAATCGATTCGGCGCGTCGTCATGAGCATAAGGCGTCATGCCGCCGAGCGAGAAGCTGCTGAGCATTTCAAGGGACACCGGTTTCTTGCCAGCATTGCGAACGCTCACCCGGCTGGAAAAAACCGGCACATTCCCCTGCCAGGAAAGTTGATGTTCGCAGCGCAGTCCCGAGGGATGCTGGAGCGTGGTGACGACGCTGGTGCCGCCGTTTTTTTTCTGAACCTTCTGACCGATGAATTCGAGAACAGCCGTCGAGTGCCCTGCCCTCATCGTGCGACCTTGGGAAAAGGAGCCCCCGTAAATGTCCTCCATGCACTTGAGCTGCACGAGGGAGTCCAGTGCCCACGCGCGCCTTGGTTGCCACATGGCCGGCAGGCCTACGATCTCGACATCGGGCGGTAGAAACTCGCGGTGTTTCACCGGTGCGAGCGACTTGGGTTGAAGCGAGAGCTGCGGCGCGCCCTTGCCTTCGGCGGGTGCGTCGAAGCGGATGATCGTGTCGCCGACGGTGAATTTGGAGAGGAGTTTGGTCATGGGAAAATAGGGCTATTGCCGGAGTGATTCTGTGGGAGTTTTACGGATGCAGTCAAAGGGTAAAGGCGAGATCAACGCGTCAAACGAGCAATTTCAAAAAGTGATTGGTATCATGCGGCTCTGGAAAGATTCTGCAGAGGCAAACCTCTGGGCGCTTTTCGAGAGGCCCATACTGGATGCCGGATTCGAAAAAGTGATGTCAATGATTTGAAAGCCGAAGGTGAGGAATCCGCCATCAATGCCTGAAAGCGAATTCCATCCCCTGTGACAACCCTTTCAAGTGATCAATGCGTGCCGCCTTCCCAATAGGCACCATCCTGCCAGGAATTGCCGCAGGCGCCGCCGCCGGAGTTGGCTTCGATCATCACATCCTGGCCTTCGGGAGTTAGCAGGGGGAGATAGAACTTGCTGATGCGCTGCGTGGATTTGGGCACATAGTGGCAGATGAAGGAGCGGCGGAAGCGGTCCTTGGAGCGGTTGGGGCCGGATCCGTGGATGGAACTGCCATTGAAAAACAAGGTGTCGCCCGCCTTCATGACGCAGGGAACCGCCTTCTTGCCTTTTGGCGTGGGAACAAAGTGCGTGGTAAAGGATTCAGCAGCATTGGCCTTCTCCGGGCAGGCAATCTCCTCCTCGGCCGTATCGGCGACGAGATACATGCCGCCATTTTCGGGATCGGCATCGTCGATCGCGGTCCATGCGGCCACGCAGGTTTGCGGCTCCACCAAGAGGTAGAAATTGTCCTGGTGCATCGCCTGACCGCGTGAGCCCGGCGGCTTGTAGTAGAACATGCTCTGGGCCGCCAGCACATCGTCCTGCATGAGTTCTTGCAGGCAGGTCATGACGCCGGGATGGACGAGATTCCTACGCGAAAGGGCATCGAATCGGTGCGGGTGCATGACCCGTGGAAATTCCTTCAAGGGATCGCCACCGGATTCCTCCTTGGAAACGGGTTCGAAGTGGCCGGGAACCGGGCCGTTCTCCGCGATGCGGGCGAAGGTGGATTTGATTTCCTCGACTTCTGCTTCGCAAAAGAGGCCGCGTGCGACCGCGTAGCCGTGCTGCGCGAACGAGGCTTTCATTTCATCCAAATCAACGGAGGCGGGGAGTGATGGAGAGGTGGTGGTGCTCATAGGACTGCCAGATTCGTTTTAATTCCGAAAAATGACAATGGACGAACTTTCCAAAAAGATGGACTATCTTACCGTCCATGAAAGCCAAGACAAAGGGGTTCCCAGGCCAGATCATTCATTTTCTACCTGCCAATTTGCTCAGCCATGTCGGCCGACATCCGCTCGGTGTCGGTCTGCATATCAAATGTCTCGGATGGTATCCCAAAGCGCATTCGCACGGGATCAGCAGGCCTCACGGGCTTGATGAATCCATTTTGATCTTTTGCACCAGAGGAAAAGGCTGGGCCGATATTGATGGACGCCGATTCGCCGTCGGGGCCGGTGAATTGCTTTTCATCCCAGCGAACAAACCGCATGCCTACGGAGCCGATGATCATGATCCTTGGTCGATCCATTGGGCGCACTTCGCGGGAACGGCTGCGGCCTCCTACGCGAGCCTGCTGCCAGCCCGCGAATATGTGCTCTCGATCACGAGCGCTGATGCCAAAGAAATCGCACGCATGTTTCGGGAATCCTATAGATTGGCATCCACCGGCCACACCGAGCGCACGCTGCTGCTGGTGTCCCACATTCTGAGATATGTGCTGGGGCTTCTGTTTTTTCAGACTGGCAGAAGCCTGGGAGGTGCTTCGCGCGCTATCGTGCACGATCTGACGAAGAGCATTGAATTCATGCGCGCCAATGTCGCGCGATCACTCACTCTTCAGGAACTTTCGCGGCACGCCGGACTGTCGCCGACCCGTTACTCAGCGCTCTTTCGTGACCAGACCGGATCTTCTCCTGTCGAGCATCACATCCGCCTCCGGATGCAGGCCGCATGCCACTATCTCGACGCTACGGCACTCAGTATCAAAGAAGTGGCGGCCAAACTCGGCTACGACGATCCGTATTATTTTTCCCGTATTTTCCAGAAAATCCTCGGCTGCTCGCCGCTGGCCTACCGGCGATCAGTGAAAGGCTGATCTCAACCTCGCGTGAATTCGGTTTTCAGCGCGAAGGACTGCAACACGCCGCTCCAAAGTCGCAGGCGATAGATCGGGCGGAATTCCGAATCGACGAGATGCTCAGCCGTGTCGGCGCGTTCGGCCCATGGAGCCTTGATGCGCACCTTGCCCGAAGTCCACTCTTGGCCGCTGCCGATGAAGGAATGGCGGCTCTGCAGAAAGAACACCACGCGGCCTTCGCGTTCGAGTTTGCCTTCATCCTCGACGATCCAGCCTTCGAGGTCCGTGGATGAAATACTCCGGCGGCAACGCGTCATCGAGCCCTTCCACACCGGCGCGAGGTCGAGGCTGGCGCGGAAACTGGTTTCATCGCCCTGCGCTTCCGGGATGAGCGGAACATCGGAAAGCATCTGCCCGACCGTGGTGATGCCGTCGAAGCTCGGTGCCAGCGTGTTGTGGTTTTCGGTGCGCTTGAGCAGTGGCACGCGCGGGTCGTCGTAGCGGAGCACGCCGCGATCGACGAAGGCCGCCTCGCCATCGACTTCGGCATGAAAGCCACCCTTGTCAAAGTGGGCGTGGCTGGGCCGCGCCTTGGATCCTACGAAGACCATGCGTAGTGAACGATTCCCCGCGCTGCGATAGCTCGAGGTCAGTCCGGTCTTCGGCAGGAGTGAAAAGGTCGCTGCGACGGATTCCGGTTCCGCAAGTTGATCGGGGCCGAGCAGGAAGGAAAAGATGCCGGTGCCGACATAATGCTGCGAGTAGGTGTAGTGACGATCCGATAGCAATGATGCGGCGGCCATCTTTTCGTAGATGGAGTCGGGGAAAAGCGCGGCCAGGATCGGGTAGGTGTCGAAGTTCGGATGTTCGCTGGCGCAATCGCTGTCGGGCACATGAAGGCCGGGGTTTGTCTGTGCAAGAGCCGAGAGATAATCCGGCACTTTCGCAAAAGCGCTTGGCAACAAATCCCTGACATCGATCCCTCGCGCATCGGCGTAAGCCATCAAGGGCGGAATGATTGTTTCCAAGGTCCAGACGAGATACATCGGCCCCTCATCCATGCCGCCATCGGGCTGCAGGTAGCGGTCCATCCCTTCGCGCAGATGGGCCACGGCACGCTCGACATACCCTGCATCGAAGTATGGCCATTCCTTTTCCAGCAGCAGACCGCCAAAAATCCGCGCGCGGCAGAACCATGGGCCTTGGTTTATGTGGTGGACATATTCGAACTTCGCCATGTCGCGCTCGATCACGGCTAGTCCGCGATCCCACAGCATCGTGGTGCCGAGTGTCCGGGCACGATCGGTCAGCGCGCCATCGAGCCAGTCCATGAGGAGCGAGACCGAGGTGGTCATCATTTCCTCGATGAAACAACGCTGGTCGAAAGTAGAACCGGTCACCCGCATCTCGGCCGAGCAGGACCATGACTTCAGATGCAGCATGCTCATGAGGTAGCGCAGGGCGTGACGGATCATCGCACGGTCTTCATTCACAAGGCCAACAACAGCGAGACGCAGGGCGTCATAATAAAAGCCGGTGCGCCCCCGCTCCGCTTCCCGCACATAGCGTTCATCAGAAAATGGCGCGTAATCGCTGAGGAAGAGTTCCTCCTCCGGGTTGCGCGCCATCGCCTTGCGGGCGGCTGCTTCCAGACGGGCGAAGTGCTCGCGCCAGAACGGCAGGTTCTTCTTCGCGCGGAGAGCGTTGATGTGATCGCGTTTCATCAAAAGCCCGCGCCGGAACTCGAGCGCGCCCCATTCGGCCTCGGGCTTGATCAGTCCCGACCATTCGGCACTCCAGCGCACTTTGTTGCGTTGGACATCAGCAGCGAGACGGTTGTTGCGAAGGGCGAACCAAATGAGCTTCACATCCTGCGAGCATGCTTCGCGGGCTATGAACTCGACCCGCAATGCCACCGCACCGTCCTTGGGAACGCTGCGCACGATTTCCTGCCGCGAAATGCTTCCCTCCACGGCATCGCCGAGAGTTTTCCACTCGCCGTCGGCCCCCTTGCACATGAATCGCACCGACACGCCGACCGGAAAAGTGAGACAGAAGACCAGTTCGTCGTATTCTCCGCATGGGAGCGCAAGCGGCATTTCCAATCCGCCCGCAACCTCACCGAGCGGGCAGGCATCCCATTTCACATACACGCTGTCCCAGTTGATTTCGTTGCGGAAACCAACGCCACCAGCGGGCACCAGCGCGAAATCCATCTGACGCGATAGCCAGGGATCTTGGAACGGCGCGAAGAGCGCCTCGGATTCAGTGAGTGGAAGGAGTTGGTTCATAAATACACGAACCTTGCGATGACACTTGGCCTCGTCGAGGGTTTTTTTTCTTAAATAGTTAAGTAGCGAGAGGGCTCATTCCTGATTTAAGGGCCTCTATCGCTTTATTCATGCTCATCTCGAGCGAGTAGGCGTATGCCGCAGGTTGGTTGATGCGGTAGATCTCGTCTTCGAATGCCCGGATTTGCGCCAGAATAGCTTGCTCGTGAATTATCAATTCCAGAACGCGCGACGCAGGCTTTCTCTGGAAAGCCTTTTTGGCCAATGGAGCCCAATTTAAAATTGGGGATCCCTGCACTATGAGGCTTGGGTATTAGTCGTGATGGAAGAGTTCTTCCATATCCGCCCACCACTCGCCCGGTTGGCGTGATTCGAGCGGTTCCTGGCAGGGCTTGCAGACGGCCCACCATTCTTGCGTGCGCGGGTCGGCCGCTATGAGTGCCATGTCGGCATCGAAGTCGTTTCCGACATACTCGAAGTAGGAAAACAGAAAGCCGTCCTTGTGGTAGATCGAGTAGTTGCGAATCCCGCACTCGGTGATCTTTGCGAGGATCTCGGGCCAAGCGGCGGCGTGCAGCCGTTTGTATTCCTCGTATTTTTCCGGGCGGAGCCGGATCATGGAGCCGTAGCGTTTCATGGTGGGAGGTTGATTCCTCAGGCGACGCCGCACGCAAACCCTTGGTCAACCTTTGCCTTGCTCGCGCCCCTGCTCGCTGCGCCCTTCGGGCCATCTGCGATGTGCTTCCTCCGCTCCGCCCGGGCTACGGATGGCATGACCCAAGACAGGACAGCTCCGCCATCACGCCGCTTCGCTCCCATCAAGCCGCACGCCGCCACCTCATCGACGTCCTCACGCCGCGACGCGGCTGAAGATTGGGGCATGCGAGGACGATGCCCCTCCCGAATTTTACGACCCGCGATGCCGCGCAAAAGAGGGGAGCACGGTCGTCTCGACCGTGAAAGACACTCGCTCCGCCACCTTATCGGCATCCTCACGGCGCTTCTCTCCGACCCGTAGGTCTACGAGCCGGAGGGCGGCTGAAGATTGGGACGCCAAGGGCCTGGCAGTCCCTAACCGGGGTTACGAAACGCCGCCCCGTGCTTCGGCTCAGTTGCTACTGGAGCAGCGCCTTGTCTTACCAAGCTGAGCGGTGTGTCAGGCGGATGGGTTTTGCCGGGGTGCCGTCGAGGACGGTTTGGATTTGTTTGACCATGGATTGCACAATTTCCTGGCTGCTGGAGGTGATCCAATCGACGGGGTAGGGGGTTAGGATCGGGGTTTCGATGTTGCCGTGGGCGACGAGGTGGAGTTCCTCGGGGACTTTTACGCCGAGTTCAAGCAGGGCCGTCAGGCTGCCGCGGACTGCTGTGTGGGGGTAGATAAAGAGGCCGTCTGGGAGATCCTGCCGTTTCCAGAGTGTTTTCATCGCCTCGTAGCCGAAGCGTTCGATCTCAAAATTCGGCTTCTTGGAAGCGGGGTGGATGACCCATTCCGGGCGTGTTTCCAGGCCCAAGGATGCGGCCGTCTCGGCAAAGATTTCGTAGAAATGGGAAACATCCTGCCGGTTGGAAATCTCGGTGGCGGGTTCGGGTGTGATATTGGAGATCACTGCCACGCGGCGGGCGCCGCGTTCGGCCAGACGGCGCACGGCGCTCTCCACCAGGTCGGCATAGCGAAATTCCAAGCGGGGCGGGCATTCGCGGTAGGAGGTGAGCGCGGCGAATGGCACGGGAAGGCTCTTCATCGCCTTGAGGATTTCCTTGCTGGGATGGATGGTCACGACGCCATCGATTTCCCGTTTTCCGCATGCTTCGATCAGATTTTCAGGTAAAGATTTTGGCGACTTCTTGCTGTCTATCCAGATTTTGAGTTCCGCATTTTGCTTTTCAAGAACCTGTGCCAGCTCAACCTGAATCGAGACGAGGAAGTCACGGTCGGAGGCCGGTATGGAACCGAAATTTTCGTAGATTCCCAGCCGGCGGATTTTCCGGTGGCCATCCAAGACACATGTGCCGCGATTTTGGCGCCGGTCCAGCAAGCCCTCCTTCACGAGCGGATCGAGGGCGAGTTTGACGGTATTGGGAAAAACGCTCCATGCCGCTGCCAACGCCTTGGTCGAGGGGATATTCGTTCCGGCAGGCAGTGTGCCGTTTTTGATCAATGCGCGCACATGGGCCCCGATTTCCTTGGTAGCGGGCCTTTGCCCAGGCAATTTGAAATCGAGGAGTTTGCTGATCGCTGCGGATTTGATTTTTCCCATTCCGTGTGGCAAGCGGGGTGCCTGCTGGAGGAATCTTATAGCCCCATGAAGGAACTGCATGCAAGCGCTCTGCCGCACTCGGCGCGCGTCAAAATGGGTCACGCGAACCGAAGTGGTAAGCAAGCACATCGCTGATGGGACGAACCGACCCTACCAAAAAAATGATTTTTCTCTCTTCTCCGTGCCAGTCTTCGCAATCCGGCAGCAATCACTTCTTCACTCAAATCCCAACAGCCAGCGCCAAACGGGTTCCTGCGGGATTCCATCCACCTCGTTCCCTCCCTCATGGCTCAGGATCAACCCCTCGCTCAAATTCAATTCTTTCAGCGCCTCGCGCAAACCTCCCGTTTCTCTTTGGCGGTTCCTCTCGTGGATTTCCCAACACACTTGAATTGCTGATTCCGGGCGCTCGCCGTTCATGACGATGAAGTCGCACTCTCCCCGGCCTCGAAAGTAAAAAAACTCCTTCCCCCGCCGTCTCAGTTCGATTGCGACAAGGTTCTCAAGCAACTTGCCTTTGTTGGGCGAAAAATTCACCGCCAGTTGTTTGAAGCCTGTGTCGAAGAGATAGCACTGTTGCCCGTCACGATAATCACGGGGGATTTTTTCAAGATAATCAGCGAGGATGAGGGCTGATTTTGCGTGGTCTGGGCGAGGGGTGCTTTCAAATTGAGAGCGGGGATCAGCAGCAAAGAGGCGGGATGGGCCCGAGGCCCGAGCGGGCCTCGGGGGCAGCCCGCTTGGGGGTCA